>NZ_JAGHZN010000060.1:0-57411 GCF_017746735.1 Roseofilum sp. Guam
ATGCCCAATTTGGCAAATGGTTGATGCCTAAATATTCCCCATCTACCCTCAAGACTTGGGTGAGCGAGCATGAAAAATCACTTTTAGAACGGTTATAGCACTACGCAGTAGAGAATAGGGTTCAGTATTGAACTCTGTCTAATCGACGCTTTCTCTGCCATATAAGAAATATGGAGCAAGTGAGGGGTTTATGGTTCGCACTTGTAGCTTACTCACGTTGCTCCTTCTTTCATACTCAGCAACTCAGGCTCTTTGAAAAAACAACTTTATCATCTCCAGACTTGTAGAAATCCATAATTCTACCTTCCTCTGTAAACCCACACTTTTGATAGAAGTCTCTAGCTCTTTGAAATTCACTGAGGCTCGATGTTTCTACAATAAGCAACCTTTGCCCTTTCTCTTTGAGTGCGTCTATAACTGCATTCATCAAAGCTTGACCGTGACCTTGCCCATGGGAGTCTGGACTGACTAACAACATTTTTACATTCCAAGTGCCTTGGGTCATTGGCTCCGGTATACAATAAATAACTCCCTCGAATTCTGTACCCTCTGAAACTAACCATAACTGGTTGCTTTCCCCTTGGAAATGTGTAGATAGGGTCTGATCAATCAGATCCAAACCCTCAGCATCAAACATCCCCAATTCCCTGGCAAGGTAGACGACTCGTTCTCTATCATCTCTTGCAAGATCTCGTATCATTAACACTATTCCTTAGAGCATCCTGAGAAATGGTATCAGATCACAGGAAATGACCTGAAAACTCACATGGATTTTCCTCACTCTGTCACTGGCAGATCGGAGGAGATTAGCGAAGATAGAACCATAGATAAATAAAGTCTTTTGCCCTATACGATCATGTTTACTCCCACTACCACCCTCCAACCCCTTATCCAATTCTTGCAACGCGACCTAGAACTGCCAGCAACCTCAATTCGCTTGGCGTTGCGCCATCATGATAGTAGCCCCAGCTTATTGCCAATGACCCTATGGCAATATGGATTGATTACCTTAGAGCAACTCGATAAAATCTATGATTGGCTCTTTTCACAAGCCTAAGGGAGAGCGATCGCCTTACATTTGCCGTAAAATTAGCTAATCAGCCAATTCGACCACTAATATAGTCTGCTGTCTGCTTATTCTTGGGTTGAGAAAAAATTTCCTCAGTTTTGCCAAACTCCATCATTTCTCCCAAATACATGAACGCCGTATAATCTGAAAACCGTGCCGCTTGCTGCATACTGTGAGTCACAATCAAAATCGTTACTTGAGTTTTCAATTGGCTCATCAGCGCTTCTACACTATCTGTGGCGATCGGATCTAACGCCGAAGTCGGTTCATCAAACAAAATAATCTCCGGATTAGTGACCAATGCACGAGCAATACACAATCGTTGTTGTTGTCCTCCTGAAAGATTATAAGCAGAATCATGAAGACGATCTTTCACTTCATCTAAAAGAGCTGCCCCTTGCAGAGCCTCTTCAACCTTTTCATCCAAAGTACTCCGCTTGCGAATACCGCGTACTCGCAGCCCATACGCCACATTCTCATAAACAGATTTCGGGAATGGATTCGGTTTTTGAAATACCATACCCACCCGCATTCTGACTTCAATGGGATCGATATTGCGTCCTAAAATATTCACGCTATCTAGCTTAATCACTCCCTCATAACGATTGCCTGGATACAAATCGTGCATTCGATTGAAACAACGTAACAAGGTTGTTTTCCCACATCCAGAGGGGCCGATAATTGCAGTGACTTTCTTTTCAGGAATGTGTAAACTAATCCCTTTAAGAGCATGGACAGAGCCATAATAAAAATTGAGGTTTTCTACTTCTGCTTTGAAGCTCACTTGATTCGCTTCTGGCTCTCCAGAAGCAGAGGAGTTGGATTTACGAAACTTTTCTGGTGTGTAATCTACCATTTGATTCCTCTACGAAAACGATACCGCAAATAAATTGCCAGACTATTCATGGCTAAAGTCATAAATGTTAGAACGGTTCCTGCGGCGGCTGCATTCACTTGAAATTCAGGATTAGGACGCGATACCCAGTTAAACATTTGAATAGGCATCACGGTAAACGGTGCTTGTAACCAAGCCAATGAAATAAATGGGAATTCACTTTTAACAGGAGAATCGGGTAAAAACGCAATAAACGTTAAAGCACCAATGGTAATCAATGGAGCAGTTTGTCCAATCGCTCGCGATAGCCCGATAATAATTCCGGTGAGAATACTACCAAAGGAATAGGGTAAAATGTGATCCCAAATAACTTGCCATTTGCTTGCCCCGAGTCCATAGGCTGCTTCTCTTAAACTATTGGGGATAGCGCGGATGGATTCGCGAGTGGTGACAATAACTACTGGTAAAATTAACAAAGAAAGGGTTAATCCACCCGTGAGAACCGTTTGTCCCAATTGCAGTTGATAAACAAATAATCCTAGCGCTAATAATCCATAGATAATAGAAGGAACTCCAGCTAGGTTGGTAACATTAATTTCAATAATGTCGGAAATCCAGTTTTTGGCGGCATATTCTTCTAGATAAATTCCGGAAGCGACTCCTAGAGGAACAGCCGCACAGGCAGTTACCAACATCACTAAGCTCGTTCCGACCCAAGCGGATAAAATCCCAGCTTGTTCGGGTTTCCGACTGGGAAATGAGATAAAGAAGTCTGGGGTGATGCGGGCAGCGCCATCCATGGCCATGGCAATGGTCAAGGATAAGAGAACGATTACGGCAATAAAAATTACCAGTAATCCGAGAACACCGAAGAGGCTATTAATCAGTTGACGCTGCTGAATATTAGCCCTAATACTTTGTAAATTTTCGCTTTGTAGAGTGTCCTGAGCCATACGATTGTACTAAGTTACTAAGCTTAATAGATTTCTCGATAATATTTGGACAAAAAGTGTCCAATAATATTCAAGGTTAAAGTCATGAGAACAAGGGTTAATCCAGCAGCAAAGATGGTTTGATATTCTAGGGTTCCGTGGGGTAGATCTCCCATGCTGACACTAGCAATATAGGCGGTGATGGTTGCACCTTCTTCTAAGGGATTTAGAGTTAAGGTGGGTTGAATTCCGGCGGCGATCGCCACAATCATGGTTTCGCCGACTGCCCGCGATACTCCAAGGATATAGGAGGAGCTAATGCCAGAAATTGCTGCCGGAAAGACGACTCTCAGAGCAGTTTGCAGGCGGGTGGTTCCCATGGCATAAGACCCTTCTCGTAAACCGATGGGAACGGCACGCATGGCATCTTCACTAATGGAGCTAATAAAGGGGGTAATCATGATTCCCATGACTAAGCCCGCACTGAGCATATTAAAGATGGGAAGGGTGGGGATGATTTTTTGCAGTAGTGGGGTAACAAACAGGAGCGCAAAATATCCATAGACCACAGTGGGAATGGCGGCTAAAAGCTCTAAGCACGGTTTAACGATTTCTCTCAGACGAGGGTGGGCAAATTCACTGAGGTAAATCGCAGCAACGGTTCCTAATGGAACAGCAACCATCATGGCAATCCCTGCGGTGACTAAGGTTCCTGATAGGAGCGATAAAATACCATAACGGGCCTGTTCTCCAAACAGAGGAGTCCATTCTGGTGCAGTGAGGAATTCAACTAGGGAAACTTCTTCAAAAAAAGATAAGGATTCTTTGGTCAGGAGAAAGAGAATTGAGATAGTGGTCGCAACCGTCGAGCAAGCTGCCAGAAATAAGATAAACTCAATGGCTTTCTCTCGCAAGAGACGAGTTTTTCGGGTAGAGTATTGGATGCTGTTAGATAGGGGAATGGGGCGATCGCTCATTATGTGATAGTGCTTCGCGCTGGTAATGGGTAATAGCTAATGGGCCGTTGCGAAAAAACACACAACGGTAGGAGTAATGATAAAATCACTCCTACCCATCATGAATCGAACAGAATTATAATCCAGCTCTTAAGGGAACTCGACCCGTTTGACGATTAGTAAAACGACGTTGTGCGCTGCTGTAATCATTATTTGGAAGGGCAACATAGCCGACTTCAGCAGAAAACTTAGAGGCAGTTTGTAGATAATATTCTACAAAAGCTTTGACTTCAGGTTTATCAGCAGCAGCCTTATTCACATAGATGTAAATGGGTCGAGAGAGTGGACTATAACTCCCGTTATTAACCGTAGTTGTGGTAGGAGCTACTCCATTAATTTTCAGGGACTTGAGTTTGTCGGTGTTTTCTTTATAGTAGGCTAAACCAAAATAGCCGATCGCATTGGGATTATTTTGAATCCCACGGACTAAAACATTATCATCTTCACTACCCGAGAAGTCCGAACGAATGTCCTTGTCATCTAAAATCGCTTCTTTGAAATAGTCATATGTCCCGGAATCTAACCCAGGGCCGTAGAGCTTGAATTCGCTGTTAGGCCAGCTCGAACGAATTTGATTCCACTTCTTGATTCCCTGTCGTTGGGATTGGGACAGCCACATTTTTTGCAGTTCATCAACTTTAATATCACTGACAGCGGTGTTCTGTTTCGACACAACTATAGTAATGGCATCGTAAGCAACGGGTAATTCGATATACTCAACTCCGGCTTGTTTACAGGCTTGTTGTTCCGATGGCTTAATTGGACGAGACGCATTAGAAATATGAGTCTGTACTGAGGGGTTCGTGGAGCAAAACTTTTTGAAACCGCCACCCGTTCCAGAAACACCGACAGTAACTCTAGCATTATTGGGATTACTGGAATTATTTGACTTTTGGAAGTCTTCTGCCACAGCTTCAGTGATCGGGAATACCGTACTGGAGCCATCAATTTTGATGGTTGGCCGGCTTTGAGATTGCACGACTGATCCACTTAGGCTGATTGTGACTGCTATAAGTGAAAAAATACTGAACAATGAAATGGGACTGCGTAGTAATTTCATAGAACTCCGAGACTCAATAGAGTGAGTGGTTATCGCTTTTTGCAATCTACTGGAATTTTGAAACTTTCATGTAAATTAATCAATAACATTAATTTAAGAAAAAGTTAATCTTATCGAAGTTATAGGTAGAGATATGGATAACCGAGTGGGTGGGAAAGCCTAAAATATAAGGGAATAATTTGTCATTCGTGAAGTTATACAAATGTTAATCTTGCTTAAAATCTTAAGGTTTGTATAAGGTTTGTTGTTCTCGCTAGAGTAACAGAAGAGAGATTATGTACCACAAGACTATTCACTACTCCCTAGCGTGAAAGACTGTGTTAACGCCAGTTTTAGATGAGCTGAAACCCTTATTCTCTCATTGACTGTAATCCCGACTCCTTCGTCAAATCAGTCGCAAAACGCCCTTAACCAAAACTGACGTTGTATTAGCGTTGTATTAGCGTTGACGCAATTGATTCGGAGAATGAGAAGCTACATTACTACAATTTAAATACTCTGCACTGCAAGGATCGATCGGCTGCCCATACACCCCAGGGGGATAGACTTCAAAATGCAGATGGGGGCCGGTCGATTGTCCAGTATTTCCCACTAAACCGATGGTGTCGCCCTGACGCACTTGCATTCCTTCACGAACTAAAATTTTTGATAGATGGGCGTAAAGAGTGCGTGTACCATCGGCATGTAATAGGGTAATGGTTAACCCTCCGTTTCCAGCCGATTCTTTGGCAAACGTTACTTCACCATCTGCGGTAGCCCTGACTGGAGTACCGATGGGAGCCACAAAATCAACACCTACATGGAGTTCTCTGCCCCATCTACCAGTGGTACGCCATCCATAACCGGAAGAAATTCGAGCATTTTCTAGGGGATAAAGCCAGGTTGTTTGGCTAGGAGCCTGATTTTGGGGTTCTTCCAGGGAGGAGGGAGGAGAAACCCAAGCCCGATCGCCATTTTCTGTTGGATTTTCGGTTCGATTTTCCCATGGATTCCGGGGTTCTAGAGAGGGTTGTGGAAATCGACGCTCTGGTACTCGAGCGGTCGATAAGCCTCCTGTGGTGGGGATTACACCATCAGCACCAATGGCAAAATGGGAAAAGACTTGATACCCTCGATCTCTTAAGGGAAGAACAATAGAAGCCATACTTTGCCCATCGGTCAGGGCTTGTAGACCCTCGACTGGTTCTTGTTGGCTTCCTGATTGTTGAAATAAATGACACGCTTGCATCCGATGCTTGGGAATTCCTGTGAGGCGGCTAATTTCAGGAATATCTCGATCTTGGGTATTTTGAATAAAGATAAATCGGTTCTTTAAGGTACAGGTGTCGGTGGCAGATGACGACAAACCCCAGCTTTGGGCCATGGATTTTTGTTGAGGAATGAATACACGGGTTAAGGGTAAGAGGGCGACCGCTAACCCCAATATAGCCAAGTGCATACTTATTTTCATTATTATTCCTCCCAAGACCCAAAGATCCAAACGATTGCGTTAATCTTAGATTGAAGACTTATCTTATCGGCTCTTTCTATACTAAGGGTGAGTATTCCGGATAGTTTAAATCATTAACCATTAATAATTGTTAATGGTTAATGATTAATGGTTAAAGGTTAACTATCAACAACCACAGTACCTTTATGAGTGGTTTTGACCCATTTTAAGGTTTTGGGACGTACCGCAATCCGGGCAGATGTACTAGCCACAATTAAGAGCCAATGGAGCATATAGATAGTTCCTCTCAAGGTTTGCCAGAGCAGCGTGGGCAAACTCGATACCGCGCCCTTGACTCGATTAACCCGGCGAATCCCTTGAATCATAGCAATTACAGACATGCCGACCATCAGAGTTGTCATGGGACTATAAACGGGCAGGCGATTTTTAGCGATCGCCATCAAACAATCGGGAATTGCTGCATTGGGGATAAAGTATTGTATAATCCAAAACATAAACATATCCCAGATTTTTATCCAGGGCATCCGCTTACTAAAAATCAACCGCCAATAATCCATATATCGTTGATATCCGCCCTCTGCCCAACGATTGCGCTGATGCCATAGGGCTAAAGCGCTGGTGACCCCTTCTTCCTGGACGGGAGGATCGAGGATAAAGTCTACATCCCACTGTTCCAAATGCAGGCGTAGGGTTAAATCCAAATCATCGGTAATCGTCTCTTCATTCCATCCCCCACATTGTTCGAGTGCCGTGCGTCGGACAAATTGACCATTTCCTCGTAACTCTCCAATCCCTCCTAGGGCAATTCGTTGTTGCTGGAAATAGGAATCGAGGGCCATTTCCGAGGCTTGACTGTGAGTCCAAACATTCACTGGAGCATTGGCGATCGCTTTTTGCAGTTGGATTGCGCCAACCTGCTGGCGATCGAACCCGGGTAAAACTCGTCGTAATAAATCTGGCGCAACTTGGGCATCTGCATCAAAAACTGCTAGTACCTCACCTCGAGTTAAGGGTAATACTTGATTGAGCGCTCCAGATTTACCCCCAGTTGCTTCGGCCGAGCGTCGCATCACCCGCAGATGGGGATACTCTTGGCAAAGACTTTCCAACACTTGGGGGGTGCGATCGCTGCTATTGTCATCAATCACCCAGACTTCATAGTGGTCTAAGGGATAGTCCTGAGTACAGAGCATCTTGACCAAAGGCGCAATCACCCGTTCCTCATTTTTGGCCGCTACTAACAAAGAGACTAAAGGCACATCAGAAGGAGAGTCCAGAGCCAACGGTTCTAAAGGTTTGCTGGGTTTAGCGGTTAAAACTCGAATGGCATGAATTCCCATAAGGGCAACCATTCCCCAAATCAGCCACAAACCCCAAGAGAGCAAATGTAGGGCGATCGTCCCACTCCAAATCACAATTAATAACACCGCTGCTTTCCGCCTGCGGCCTTCATAGACAATCCGATCAAAACAGGACGGGCTTATGTCCTGCTGCACGAAATCTCTGGAGGTGGGTTGAACGACTTGAGGATCGCTATCAGGGCTGTTCTGGCGATCGCCGATAGAATTGGACTTCTCCGACATAAGGTTATGGAGGCTCTTATCCTGACTGAATATTTGTATTGATCCCCTCTGAGACCAGAGAGGATGTGCTTTATTTTGACATACTCTCCAGCCTCCGCTTCGCTAAAGGCTGGAGATTCTCATTTATTCCAGGTTTCTGACGAGATCACTTACTTGATTGGGTTTCCTTGCAACAAGCATTGGTGAGACAGGAACCCTGGCGTTCCTTCTGAATTAGAAGCGGTTTCTGCTTGCCCAACAGTACCGTATTGAGTCCAATTTTCACCCAATTTCTTCATGCCTTTGTGCAAAATGTTCATCGCCGCCACTGTATCTTGGCATACTTCCAATTTGCAAGTTGGGAACGAATGAGTTCTCGTGCTTAACGATGTCTTTGGATTTTCAAATGAAGCTTACCTAGTCGTTTCCTGGCATCAAAGCCGTCCTTCCAGGACGGAGCTTTAAACCCAAATTCTTTGGTAGGATAAACTGTAGAACCCTTATTGTTAAGACCGGGCGTGTAAGTACAACTTTTATGACTACTGATCTCAGTGCCATTGAACCTGCCCAAGGCGGAGTTATCGGCGTTTATCAGCCTTACTACCAAGGTGGTAAGCGTGCTGCCTTACCCTATGCCATAGGTTTGTATGAAAAAACTTCGTTGGAAGGGGAACGCCGGATTGAAAGAGGAGAGAGTATCCCTTTTCTAGCTACTTGGTTTATTGTCTCGAAACTCCCCGCAGATGAGACGGTCTGTCGGATGCAGTTTGATGGTCAGTCAGAGCTGACGTATGAGGTGAAACTGCCCAATCATGAATTTATTGAGTTTTTGATTGAGTTGTATGTGACTTGGCGAAGAACGAAAACGGTTGATTTTTCGCAAACGTTCTACCGAAAACTATTACGATTAGATGACTAAGGATTAATGATGATTAAACAGTTGGGAGTGCGTGCGTGACCGGTATTAGTCAATATCTGCTGATAGGTTCCCTAGAATCTTACAGTGGTAAGTCAGCAAGTTTATTAGGCATTGGGGCACAACTGAAAAAGCGAGGTTGGGATATCGCCTATGGTAAGCCCTTATCTACTGGACATAGAAAGCTGATGGGTAAAGGGATGGATGAAGATGGCTCTTTTATTGCTCAGATTCTAGAGTTACCGAGCGATCGCCTCTATCCAACGTTAGTCTCAATGGATTGCCAGACCATTGAAGAGCGATTAACTCAGACTAATTCAGATAATCCTCAGGGCAGTTTTGCACAACATTATCCGACTGCACCCGATCAGTTGGTGCTGTTGGAAGGACCGGGAACTCTTGATGAGGGGAGATTATTTGGTTTGTCTTTAGCGCAGATGGCCGATCAACTCTCAGCCGGAATTCTGTTAGTGATTTCCTTTGAGGCACAACAGATTATCGATCAGGCCCTTTCAGCGAAAGAGCGTTTGGGCGATCGCCTCCTCGGTATTATTGTCAACGATATTACGGAAGACTTTATCGAGCGGTTTCCCCAAGACTATGTGCCCTATTTGGAATCTCAGGGTATTCCCGTTCTTGGCCAACTGCCTCGGAGTAATTTATTGCGAAGTATTAGCGTGCGAGAATTGGTGGATCGTCTAAACGCAACCGTACTCTGTCGAAGCGATCGCCTAGATTTGATGGTCGAAAGTCTACGCATTGGAGCGATGAATGTCAATTCAGCCCTGAAATATTTCCGTAAAGGACAAAATATGGCAGTGGTCACGGGGGGCGATCGCACGGATATTCAATTGGCCGCCCTAGAAACCTCAACCCAATGTTTAATCCTCACGGGTCATCTCTCTCCCTCAGAATTAATTATTAGTCGAGCTGACGAGTTGGAAATTCCCATTCTTACGGTAGACCTCGACACGTTGACCACTGTGGAAATCATTGATAATGCCTTCGGCACAGTTCCCCTTCACGAGCCAGTCAAAGTCAAGTGTATTTCTGAGTTAATCGCTGCCCACTTTGACCTAGACCGACTTTTAGGTTGCCTCGCCTAGGTAGGAGATGGGGAAGAGGGGGAGCATGGGGAGGATGGGGGGACAGGGAGATATGGAGACACTCCAGACACGGAGATAAGGTCCGATGGCTAAAGTGCATATTGCCCCCAAATTCACCTCAAATTCAAATTATCTGCTAGAATAACTCCGTTGTAGCGCCTAGTTGTTATTGGCATTGAGTCAATCCTTAGAAATTCCTAAACTTGATACCCTAGAGCAAGAACTGGCAACAATCCAGCAAACCGGATCGAAGCGGCTGGCCATCCTCGGTTCTCGCCATGTTCCCATAACTCATCAACATCTGATTGAAACGATGAGTTACTCCTTGGTTCTATCGGGAAACCATATCATTACCTCCGGAGCAACAGGGACCAATTTTGCTTCAGTCCGAGGAGCAATGCGAGCCGATCCCAACTTGCTGACGGTGATTCTACCTCAAAGCTTAGACCGTCAACCCAGAGAATCTCGGCAACTCCTGGAACAAGTCATTCACTTGGTAGAAAAACCAGAAAACAATGAATTATCTCTGGCTGAAGCCAGTTCCCTGTGTAATGCAGAAATTATTACCCGATGTCAGCAACTGATTTGTTTTGCCTTCCATGATAGTACGACCTTACTGCAAACTTGCCGTGATGCGGAAGAGCAACGTAAAGTGGTAACCTTGTTTTATTTTGATTGATGCTCGTGAGGTGATGGATTTGTCCGTTTCTGTCTCTGCTCTGTTACTCTATGCGATCGCTGGAGCAGCTTTTTTAATCTATTTTCCCTTTTTTTGGGTCGCCTATGCTCGGTTTCAAGGGGGGATGCAGTATTTAGAAACTCCCAGAGCGCTGAGCGATCAATTGCCCGATTATGCCAAACGTGCCAATTGGGCCCACCAGAATTCCATTGAAGCGTTTATGATTTTTGCCGCTGCTGCGGGTATGGCCTATGCGACTGGGGTAGACTCCATGGTGGCAGCTTATGCGGCTGGAGTATTCTTGATCGTTCGTGGATTGTATAGTATCTTTTATATTCTCAATATTCCCTTGGGGCGATCGCTTATGTTTGGCATTGGGTCGTTATGTAGTCTGACTCTGTTTGCCTTAAGCTTGCTTCAAGTGAGTCTCTAAATTTTGGCTTTCCCCGGAATGGGGGATAGGCTAATTGTGTCCGCTAGTGTTTGATTATTCCTATGGCTTCTTCCTATTCTTTTGATGTAGTTAGTGACTTTGATGAACAAGAGTTAGTTAATGCTCTAGACCAAACGCAAAGGGAAATTAAATCGCGTTATGACTTAAAAGACTCAAAGACGATCGTAGAATTGGTGGACAAAACTACAATTACCATCAATACGGATAGTAATTTAACATTAGAGTCAGTCTCTACCATTTTGCGGACTAAAGCCGCCAAGCGTAACCTATCCTTGAAAATTTTCCAATTTGGGGATATCGAGGCTGCTGGAGGCAACCGAGTCCGTCAGGAAATTAAGCTTCAGCGTGGTATCGATCAGGATTTGGGGAAAAAGATCAATAAGCGCATTCGCGATCAATTTAAGAAGGTGCAAGCATCGATTCAAGGGGATTCTTTGCGAGTTTCATCAAAATCTAAGGATGAATTGCAACAGGTGATGCAAATGTTGAAACAGGAAGATTTACCCGTAGCTTTGCAGTTTACCAATTATCGTTAGTTTGGGTAATGGGTAATATTCGTGTCTCCCTATCCCTCATTCCCCCTATTCAATGATAATTTCCACGCGACGATTGCGTTGTCGTGTAGAGTCAGAGTCATTGGGGACTAAAAACTGAGTTTCTCCATAACCAACTCGGAGAAAATGGTAGCCATCTCCTAATCCAATATAGAGATATTCATAGACGGATTCTGCTTGTTGTAAGGAGAGTTCTAGGTTCTCTTGGGCATCTCCTAAATTATCGGTATAGGCGTTAATTTGAATGGTAGAGTCGGGGAAATTGCGTAATTCAGCGATAATGCTATTGAGTAAGTCTGATTGTTTAGGATTTAGGGTAGTGCGATCGCCTTCAAAGAGCAAGTCACTCGGTAGCGTCACCATGAAACTCTTGCGGGAAGCGTAACCCGATTGACCGGATAATTGCTGCTCTAGTAAGCTCAGACGAGTCTGAATCGGTTTTTGGGCTAAGGGTTGATTGAGTTGAAGTTCCAACTCGGTGAGACGCTCCTCCAAGGTGGTTAAGTCTTCTTGCAGTTGGTTTAAATCTTCTAGAGCTTGCTGACGCTGCTCTGGACTAACCGAAAGTAAGGTGGCTGAGGAACGAAATTGCCACCATTGAGCATTGAGGGGATTAAACGGTTGCTCAAACACCCGTTCAATCAAGGGCATTTGTGGATAGGGATCGGGGTAAAAGAAAGCAATGATAATACCCACTAGAAAGGCAATAGAGCTGCTCACCCCTAGCAACAACAGACGAAATATCGTCACTAAGAGAAACGTAACAACCGTTCTCTGGGGAGTAGGAGTAGGATTGGGAGAATCAGATGCTTCAGTCACAGATAGGTTATCCACAATCAACTGAATGTGTTATTAGGGACTCAGATCGAAAGACCACAAAAATCGTACCGTAAGGAAGGCGATCGCGGCCAGAACACAAAGAAATTTTAAATCTCTTGAAGATCCCTTCCTTTTAAAGCCTAATTCCTTGTACTCTAGTAGAGACAGGAAGGACTTATACTCCTCACTGGGGCTTTGCTTCTCACACATCCCCCATTCGCGAGCTTGAAGTTCAATGCCTAAATTCCCATGGAGCCTAAAATCGCTCTTACCTAAACCCTCCGTGCTGCTGTTAGCACTTTTACTGCTGCTGCTGCCTAAATCTGCAATGGCTGGGACCATTTCAGATTCGGCCTCTGGTAATTCTACCCCTGAAGCTGCTGCAAACCCCATGAATCCAAGTTCAGAATATAGCGATCCCCTCGATAGTCCCTATCCCATCCCCTGGAGTTGGGTCATGAATACCCACGCAGAAGTTTCTTCAACCCAAGGTTCAGGACTTCGCTATTATCGCACTCCTTCCTTGGTCTCTCCAGATGGTCAATATGCAGCCTATAGTCGGATTCAGTTTCAGATCCGATCGCAACTGCATTCGAGTCGAGTCACGAGTGTGATGTTTTTGGAGAATTTGCAAACCGGTAATCTAGAGGTGGTGACGGCTAGTTCTCCTTTGGCCAATAATCCGTTTGATGGGAACCCAGAAGTTCAATTGCCCGGGGTGATTACCATGTTAGTACCCGTGTCTTGGTCGGAATTGGGCGATCGCCTCTTGGCGCGGCAGTTTGAAGGAGTGTTTAGTTCTTCTACGGTATCGGATTATGCAGTTATTTGGAACCGTCATCTCAATCAAACGAAAACAGTAGCCCCAGCCCAAGTGAATTATAGCCATGCTGTATTGCTCGGTTGGTCAGCCAATAATGCCAATCATGTGCTATTTAGAGCCGGTATTCTCGGAGATGAAAATTGGCCGATGTGGGCAGTGAATCCAGAGGGTAAAACGCTACTGGCAACCGATGATCGGCCTCAGACCTTTGGTCGTTCGGTCGCTGAAGCTTGGGCCGGCCCACAAGCCCACTATCATCGTTAGCTTACTACGAGAATTTCCTAATAATTTAATAGTTGTTAAAGAGTAATTATGATTCCTCTTCTGTCATTTTCCGAGATTCTGAGGAATTTGCCTCATTATAACCAGCGATTGCTGACGAAAGAATCGAGGGTTGACTCTCCTTTTTCGGAGACGGATAGAAGAAGGATCGTATCATTTTCCTTTTGAAGCAACTATATTTTTGGTTGATAAATAGGTTCTTATATCAAATCCTTAAATGTTTGCTACGCTGTAGGGGCGAGCGGCCGCTCGCTAGGGTTCTCGATTGATATGTAGAATTCTCTTTTGGATTTGATATTACAGCGCTTTGCTGGCGTTATGAGAGAGAGTATTGAATCCTCAAAGCTATGTACCAAAAGTCTATTCCCTATTCCCTAGCGCAAAGCACAAAGCACTATAACTCTCAACCAACCAATAGGTCTTCATTTCTCCTTTCCCCTTTACCGAAATGATGCCCCGTTCTTCAAACTGAAAACGGTCTTTTAACACCTCATAAACCTGATGGCTGACATGAATTCTACCGGCAGTTCCTGAAGATTCCATGCGCGAGGCTGTATTCACGGTATCGCCCCATAAATCATAACTAAACTTGCGGACTCCAATGACTCCAGCCACCACCGGTCCGGTGTGGATACCAATGCGAATTTGTAGAGCTTCCCCATTTTCTAGGGTAAAGTCTTGCATCACTTTCTGCATGTCTAATGCCATGGCTGCCATAGCTGCGGTATGATCGGGTTGAGGGATAGGCAGTCCGCCAACCATCATATAGGCATCCCCAATGGTTTTGATCTTTTCTAATCCATGTTTTTCGGCTAAATGGTCAAAACTGGAAAACATTTCATTCAGGCAATTAACCAAATCAATGGGAGCTAGGCGAGCGGATAAGGTGGTAAAGCCGACGATATCGGAAAATAGGATAGTGACCGATTCAAAGTATTCGGCGATCGCCTGAGTTTCTTGCTTTAGTTTCTCTGCGATCGCCTCTGGTAAAATGTTCAGTAATAATTCTTCTGATTTCTCTCGCTCTCGACGCAAATCTGCGGTTCTCTTTTCTACCCGTAACTCTAATTCTTGATTACTTCTTTCCAGGGCAGCAAAAGACTCTTGAAGTTGGGAAGCCATTTGATTAAAAGAGTGGGCTAAGATTTTTACCTCTTGCACCCCTCTGACTTGCACATTCTGGGCTAAGGTATCATTATTACAACGACTTAATGCCGCTTTCGCTAACTTCTGAGAGCCGTCGATAAGCTGCATAATGGGTTCGCTAATCCAATGGGCACTCATCCATCCAAACCCAGTCGCAATGAGCAGAGCCAGGGAACACAGTTGAATCGTGCGCCAGGTATTGGCATAAATTTGACCCATAAAATCAGACTCTGGAACCACCACCACAATCAACCAATCTAAGCCCAAATTATCTTGATAGGGCGAAACTTGCACAAAGGAGCGATCGCTAGACTGGCCAAAATTCAATTGTTTTACCTCTTCGATGCTCTCTAACTGTCTCTCCTGCATCAAAAACTCAGCCGTTTCTCGAATTAAGCGATCGGAACTTTCACGAGCCATTAATCGTTGTGGATTTTTGCCCCCTGCACCTAAGAGAAAAGGCGGAACAGTGCTTGAACTCGCGACTAAAAGACCGGATCGCTCGATAATAAAAATTTTGCCAGAGGGACTGACTTCAATAGTGGATAAAAACTCACTCATGCCACTGAGAACCAAATCCACCGCCATCACGCCACCCATACTGCCATCAGCATTCAAAAATAACTCAGAGGCGGTAATGCCGAGAGCGCCATAACGAAACAAATAAATATCACTCCACGTCCCGGTTCTGGATTCGAGTGCGGCTTGATACCAGGGTCTTTGGCGAGGATCGTAGGGAGCCGTTTCGCGAATGAGATTCTGGCGATCGCCGTTTTCTGAGAGTGCATAGAAGCGCCCGATCTGATCGTCTTCTCCCAGTACTTCCTTAACAATTAAGCTTTGATCCGCCTCTCGACTAATGGCAAAATAACCGCCATTGGGTTTGCCAATATAGAGTTCTCGCAACCTCGGGAAAAGCTGAATTTGTTGCCAAAAATGGTTTTGTAGTTGCTGAACATTATCCTCATCCAGTTTGCCCGCTTCTACTGCCTGACGATTGACCTGATTAATCTGAGGCGGTTCTTGTAGATAATCGGTGAGATGTTGTTGCGTTCGTTTGGTCACTTCATCCCGTAACTGACCGGCGAGCTGATTCACTGCTTGTTGTCCATTACGCCAAGATAGATACCCAGTAATTCCCACAGCGGCGGAAATTTGCACAATAAAAGGCACAATCAAAACGGCACGCAGGGAAAGCTGATTAGATAAAGAAGATCTGGGTATCATAGTTGAGGGAATAGGCAATAGGCAATGGGCAATTGGGAATAGGTAACAGGCAACAGGCAATGGAGAATAGAGAATCGGCAATAGGTAATAAGCAATGGGGACTCTGGATGTCTCCCCATTTTTCAGAGGAGAATCAAACCACTTCTAGACCCCTTGTTGTTCGGTTTCAGTCTCTGGATCGAGAGAGGTAGCTTTTTGACTAAAGAATTGAAAATATAAGGAATTGCACCATTCTTTAATCGGAAACGCTAAAAACGTGATCGGGTTAATTGTCACAATAATATTGCGACTATCGGCTTTCGCTTGATGAATAATTTGCTCGGCGACCCAATCAGCAGATAACACTCCAATGGGATTCAGATTACTCTTAAACGGCCCTAAAATCAGTTTACGAACAATACAAGGGGCATCCAAACGACGCAGGGTAACCAGATCGCCGATGGTGCGTTTAGAGAGTTCATACAAGGGACTGAAAGCGGGTGAAACTTCGGCTTCAGACGTATTGACCCAAACTTCTTTACAAGCCATATCTCGGTTAGTGTGAATGGTTTTTAGGAATTGCTCCATCAACCGCCATGTGGAAAAAGCATTCACCTGATAGGACTGTTCGATCGCCTCTGGAGTGCGATCGCCATGCACATTAATGCCATGGTTGAGAATCAGAATATCAATCTTTTGCAGGTGAGCCTCTAGTTCCGCCTCTTTCCCCACTTGCCAAGAAATGGTCGGAATAGCTACAGCTTCAGAGTCAATGGTAATCTCAATATCACCCTCTCCAGAAGTGAGAGCGATGGGTTTTGCACCCTGTAAGTGTAGATGATAAAGCAGCGATCGCCCTAACGATCCAGAAGCACCCGTTACCGCTACCGTTTTGCCCTTTAAAGATAAAGCCGTTCCCATAATCCGATCCACCAATGTAAACGTGCCACAAAAATAAGCATTCTGATTATCAAAATGATGTCGCCAATGATAACTACGATTGACCATTCCCTGGCTAGGAATAGCATCAAATGCCCCTGGACGGTGAGTTGAGTCTGTCCACTCCTCCATTCCCGGAACTCCCGATCCTCGACCGATGGCCGTTAATAAAAACGTAGCAGAATAAAGAATGGCCGCCCCGATGCCCCACAGTTGATCGTTGAAATACACAGCTATAGCCAACCCTAAACTGGCAGAGAGTACCATCACCAGACTTTCCGGCACATCATTGTACCAATGGGCTTTTTGATAAATCTCTGTGCTAACGGGAGTCAAATCGGGGCGAAACACCCGATGATGCCAAACATGCAAGCGATAGAGGGGCTTCCAAACATGGGCTAAAGCATGATAACCATCACGTACACACTCCACAGCGGCGATCGCCAGTAAGCCCCAACCTAAACTCAGCCAGCTCAACCGATCCAGAGTATTCATCCACTCTGCCCATAATAGACCATCTAACGCAAACAAGAGTAGAACGAACCAACTGAACATACAGACTCCTACAGACCACCATCTTTATATCGCCCTATTTCTAGCGCCCAGCACTATAAGGGTTTCATCTCAGTTTACAATTGCTTTTCACGAATCACCATTCAGCTTACAGAATATGCGGTAAACTGTCGCTTAAATGCGGAAAGGTTCAAACAATCCTAAAATGGGATGTTGACTGTTACTCAAAACTCCAGGTGAGGTTGTGAAACTTTTTGTTTACCATACGCCCGAATTAACCCCGACTGACCATTTACCCGAATGTGCGATCGCTGTAGATGTTCTTAGGGCTACGACGACTATTGCCACAGCCCTTGACTCTGGCGCAGAAGCGGTACAAGTGTTTAGTGATATACAGAAACTGATGGATGTCAGTACGGAATGGCCAGAAGATCAACGTCTACGCTTTGGAGAGAGAGGAGGAGCAAAAGTTGAAGGATGCGATCTTGGCAATTCTCCCTTAAGTTGTACGCCAGAGGTGGTCAAAGGCAAGCGTATTTTTATGAGTACAACCAATGGAACTCGCGCTCTACAGCGGGTAGAAGCAGCAAAAAGCGTCATTACTGGAGCCTTAATTAATCGTCAATCAGTCGTCAATTATATTACCAGCCACGAACCAGAGAGTATCTGGATTGTTGGATCGGGATGGGAAGGGCAATTCTCCTTAGAGGATACCGTTTGTGCGGGGGCGATCGCCCATAGTCTGTTAACGGAATTTCCCCTGTCTTCTGCGGTTTCGGAAGTGAACGATGAAGTCATTGCTGCCATTGCCCTCTATCGCCAATGGCAAGAAGAATTAGTCGAATTGCTCCAACAGGCCAGTCATGGTAAGCGACTACTGGGTTTAAATGGTATAGAAGATATTGAGTATTGCGCCCAACTCGATAGTGTACATGTTTTACCGATTCAGAAAGAACCTGGAGTTTTAGTCTCCCATCATTAACCATTTGGAGGTTGATCAACGTAACTTATGAAAGCGATTGTAATGAGCGCTCCTGGGAGGCCAGATGTACTACAACTCCAGGATGTCCCGGAACCTAAACTCGAAAGGGAGCGCCAACTGCTGGTGCGCCTGAAAGCGGCTGGAGTTAACCCCATTGACACCAAACTGCGAAAACGAGGAACCTTTTACCCCGATCGAATGCCTGCCATTCTCGGTTGCGATGGGGCAGGAGTCGTAGAGGCGATCGGGTCAGGGGTGCAAAACTTTAAGGTCGGTGATGCAGTCTATTTTTGCAATGCTGGACTCGGCAGCCATCCGGGAAACTACGCCCAATTTGCCACTGTGGATGAACGGTTTGTAGCCCACAAACCCACCTCCCTCAGCTTTGCAGAAGCCGCCGCCGCGCCCTTAGTGCTAATTACTGCCTGGGAAGCTCTCTATGATCGCACTCACCTGCAACCGGGCCAAACCACCCTCATCCATGCTGGTGCGGGTGGAGTCGGTCATGTGGCCGTGCAGCTCGCTAAATTGCAAGGTGCATCGGTTTGCACCACTATCGGCTCCGTAGAAAAAGCTGACTTTGTGCAAAGCCTAGGTGCAGACCGAGCGATCTTTTATAAAGAAACCGACTTTGTTCAAGAAACTCTCAACTGGACATCGGGAGAAGGAGTTGACGTAGCCTTCGATACCGTGGGTGGGGCAACCTTTGCCCAAAGTTTTCCCGCAGTTCGCGTCTATGGCGATCTCGTCACTATTCTGTCTCCCGCCGCTGATACTAACTGGAAAATTGCCAGAGACCGGAATCTGAGCATTAGTTTAGAATTAATGCTCACGCCCATGGTGCAAGGTCTGGTGTCTGCTCAACAAGATCAAGCCAAAATTCTCCAGCAGTGCGCTCGTTTAATTGATCGGGGAGACCTGAAAATCCATTTGGGAACTACTTTTGCCCTCAAAGATGCCGCAGCCGCCCATGAACTCCTAGAGAACGGCTCAATGATGGGCAAAATTGCCCTGTTGATTGAAGAATAGGGAATAGGAAAAACCTAATTTTTCCCTATTCCCTTCCAACGACATGAGGAGATAAAAGCCATGGTCATGACTGTAGGGCAAGTATATACCCAAGACCTCATCGGGGAACATCGGGTCACCTTACCGGGTTTGAACTGGCAAAGCTATCAACAAATCCTTCAGGCGCTACCTGAACGTCGAGGGGCACGTTTAACCTATGATTGTGGAGTTTTAGAAATTACACTGCCCTCCGAATACCATGAATTCTGCCTACGACTGATTGAACGCTTTATTCTGATTTTGATCTACGAAATGGGGATGAAAATTAAAACTATGGGATCGACGACCATAAACCGCGAATCCCTAGACCGTAGCTCTGAACCTGATTGTGCTTACTATATTCAACATCAGTCTCAAGTGGCTGGTCGTCCGGTCAATTTTGAGGTCGATCCTCCCCCCGATTTGGTGGTCGAAGTAGACATTACCCACACGGATATTGATAAAAATCAGTTCTATGCCAGCTTAGGAGTGTTGGAGTTGTGGCGCTATAACGGGAAAGAGTGGCGGATTTATCAACTGCAAGGGGAAGTTTATGAAGAGTGCGATCGCAGCCCCCTATTTCCTTGGGTAAAAAAAGCATATCTCTATAATTTCTTAGCCGAAGCCCAAAAGGACGAGATGGAAGCAGAGAAAACCCTTCGCGACTTTGTGTGCCAGAATATTAAAAGGGATAATGGTTAAAGCCGAACAGAGGAGAACCATAAAATGACTGTTTCTGATACCGATAAAGGTCAAAATTTAACAAAAAAACCCTTGCCTCCACCTAGCCACCCAGCCCAAATCTCAAAACCCTTTCAACCCGGAAATTTAATTAAAAAAATTGTTAAACACGCCCACGCCAATAAAGCCTCAGATGTTCATATTCGGGTTGGGCAGGTGACTCGATTTCGAGTGCGGGGCAAAATGATAAAGTTAAAAGAGCAAAATGCGGTTACGCCAGAACTCTTTGAACAGTATTTGGCTGATATTCTTACCCCAGAGCAACGGCAACAATTCGCCCAAGATAAGGAATTAGATACCGCCATATTTTATGAAGGATTGGTGCGCTGTCGAGTCAATTGTTTTGATTCCCTAACTGGGGGAGCGATGGTGTTACGGTTGATTAGTCTGGAGATTCCCACCATCGAGCAATTGGGTTTACCGGAAGTGCTACAAAATATCATTTGTAGTCAACAAGGTCTAATTTTAGTCACTGGGCCAACGGGGTCAGGAAAATCAACTACATTGGCAGCAATGATTGATTTTCTTAATAAGAGCGAACATAAGCATATTGTCACCATTGAAGATCCCATTGAGTATGTGCATCCATCCCATAAGTGTTTACTCAGTCAACGGGAAGTGGGTTTGCATACCCATGATTTTCACCAAGCCTTGCGATCGGTTTTGCGGGAAGACCCGGATGTGATTTTAATTGGGGAAATGCGCGATCGCGTAACTGTAAATACGGCTTTGCAAGCCGCTCAAACCGGGCATTTGGTGTTAGGAACCCTCCATACTCGCAATGCGATTAATGCTATCAATCGTCTTTTAAACCTTTATAATGCTGAAGAACAGCCATCAGTTCGCATTCAGGTAGCAGATTGTCTGGTGGGGGTTGTAGCTCAATTACTACTTCCGACCACGGATGGAAGAAGAACAGCCGCCCATGAAATCTTGGTGAATACTCCAGCGATGCAAGATTATTTATTGAAAGGCGCTGAAGAGGAAGCGTTCCAATTAATGCAAACGGGCGAGATGGAGGGCATGTGTGTGATGAATCAATCCCTGTATAAACTGATTTTAGATGGCCGGATTACGATTGAGGAAGCACAAAAGATTTCTGCTGATGCGGGTGAGTTGGATCGGTTAATGAGGACTGGAGGTTATGATACTCATCAATCTCCACGGGATTGGCAATAGTTAGAAAATTTTCAGTTTTGGAGCTGAATCAATACAGTACAATTATTCTCAGTAAGATTCTCAAGAGTTACGACTGGTCTACAAAATTAAGGAGGAGACAATTTCTATGTCTAAAGAGGAAGTAATACGGTTTTTGCACGAGGTGATGGACAATGAAAAGCCGGAACATCAAGATTTACGCGAAGCGTTGGAAGAAGCAACTAACCCGGAGGCATTTATCCAAATCGTAAATAAAGAGGGATACGACTTTGAAATAGTGGAACTCGAAGAAGTAGCCCATGAACAGGGTGAAGCTAAAGGGATTACCATTCGTCGGCCAACGGGCGTGTGGCATTGGTTACGCAATGTCAATTGGCTCGATCGCACGAAAACGACATCGCCTTGATCGATGGCTAGTTTTCGAAGATAGAGAGTCAACCAGCGATCAAGAAAGACGGATTGGATGGCTTATTACTCTTGGTACTGTTTTCCTGAGCATGTAAAACAGTATTCACTCTAGAGGGATCTGTCCACTGAATTGAAAAAGGATGATTTTTTTTGCAGGGTGTCATCATTCCTATAGACAATATACAAAAACTTTAGCCACAATCTGATAGCGTTGCTTGGATAAAGTTTAATCCGATCACTTCAACCCATTCTCTTTGAAAAATGATAGCAACCCTGAAGTCTACAACTCCTCAATTAGAAGAACTAAAAACGCGGGTCACCGAGATCTACGATATTAATGCGGCTGTTTCCGTACTCTATTGGGATCAATCGACCTATATGCCCTCTGGAGGGGCTGGGGCGAGGGGACGACAGATGGCCCTCTTGCGCCAAATTGCTCATCAGAAGTTGACCGATCCTAGCTTAGGACAGTTGTTAGCGGATTTACAGACTCAGGAGAAAACCTGGGATTATAGTTCCCCAGAAGCAAGTTTGATTCGCCTCACTTATCGGAATTATCAAAGAGCGATCCAAGTACCTGGGGATTTTGTAGCTCGCTTTTCAGCCCATCGCAGTCGATGTTATGAAGCGTGGGCTAAAGCTAAGGAAGAAGATAATTTTGCTCTAGTGCAAGCGGAGTTAGAAAAAAACCTAGATTTCACTCGCCAGTATGCGAATTTTTTTTCTGGCTATGATCATATTGCCGATCCATTAATTGAAGAGGTTGATTATGGGATGACGACGGCAACGCTGAGGCCGTTGTTTGCCCAGTTGCGTAAGGAGTTAGTACCTTTGGTAGAGGCGATCTCCTCTTGTCCTCCACTCGATGTCTCCTGTGTACAACAAGGGTTCGATCGCCAAAAACAATTGCAGTTTACCCTGAATCTCCTGCGGCAGGTGGGGTATGATTTTTATCGCGGTCGTCAGGATGAAAGCTTGCATCCGTTTACTACCAGTTTTTCCATCGACGATGTGCGGATTACGACTCGTGTACGGGAGAATGATCTGACGGAGGCTTTGTTTAGTACGATCCATGAGATGGGCCATGCTTTCTACGAGCAAGGGTTAGATCGAACTTTAGAAGGGACACCTTTAGCAGAAGGGACATCCGCTGGAGTCCATGAAAGTCAGTCTCGACTGTGGGAAAATTTGGTCGGGCGATCGCCAGAATTTTGGCAGTATTTTTATCCCCAATTGCAAGAAATGTTCCCCGAGCAACTGAAACCGGTGTCCTTAGATACGTTTTATCGAGCGATCAACCGGGTGGAGCGATCGCTCATTCGTACGGATGCGGATGAGGTTACTTATAATCTTCATGTGATGATTCGTTTTGATCTCGAACTAGAGTTATTAGAAGGAGCGTTAGAAGTACGCGATCTTCCTGATGCTTGGAATGCTCGCTATCAGTCCGATCTGGGCGTGTGTCCGCCGAGCGATCGCCTGGGTGTACTTCAGGATGTTCATTGGTATACCTCGACTCTAGGAGCCATGTTCCAATGCTACACTTTGGGAAACATCATGAGCGCTCAAATTTATCAAGCCGCTCTCCAGGATCTTCCTCACCTTAAAGACAACATTGCCCAAGGTGATTTTGCCCCTTTACAGAACTGGTTAATCACTCATATCTATCAATTTGGCAGTGTCTATACTCCACTAGAATTAATGCAAAACGTCACAGGTAGCGATTTGAAAATTACCCCATTTTTGGATTACATTCAGCAGAAATATCGGCAGTTGTATGATTTCTAAAGGGTAAACTCTAATTACCACAAGTAGGGGCGAAAAAACTTCCGCCCCTACAACTATGTCTCACTGTTAATCGAATCAACGATATTGTTTTCACCAACGACTTCTTGAGGGCCAACAATCGACAGACAGCCAGAAGTAAGATAAGTTTTAGAAATAGCTTGGGCTTGGTCAAGGGTCACTTGAGCAATCGTTTCTTGAAAGTGGTCATCAAATTCAATTCCTAACCCAATGGTTTCATACCATCCCAAAATTTGGGCAATCTGGGAATTGGTTTGTTTGCCTAATGCATATTGCCCCAGCAGTTTATTTTTACTCGTACTCAAGTCATCTAGGGTTAGGGACGTTTCGCTTAAGCGCTCGACTTCTTCTTGTAGGGAAGTAATGGCAATTTCCGTATTACTCGGAGCAGTCCCCATATATACGACAAACTGGGACAAATCTTGACGAGTGGGATAAAAGGCGGAAACATCATAGGCTAATCCCCGTTTTTCCCGCAATTCCACAAACAAACGGCTCGATAAGCCATTACCTAAATAAGTATTGAGCAATTTCAACACGGCATAATCTGGACTCTTGACCGGTGCTCCTGGATAGCCGACCATGACAATGGATTGTTGGGTGTCTTGGGGTTGAATGACAGGAGATATCCCAGACATCCGATCGAGATTGAAGGGTGGAAAAGGCGCTTGAGGGATGGGTTTTTCTGGTGCTTCCCAATCGCCTAAGATATCCTCAACTAAGGAAACAGCTTCTGATACATTAATCCGTCCACAGATGCTAATGACTAAGTTATCGGGACGAAAATGGGCTTTATGGAAGGCTTGTAAATCGTTCTGGGTAATGCGCTCAACACTTTCTAGGGTTCCCAGAGTCGATTTTCCGTAGGGATGATCCCCATACATGGCTTCGCGCAAGCCTTTGAACGCTAAGGAAAACGGTTGTTCTTGGGATTGGCGAATACTTTGTAAAACTAGGCGCTTTTCTAATTGTATTTGCTCTAGGGGAAAAGTGGGCGATCGCATCAATTGGGCGACTAACTTAAATAAAGGCACAAAATCCCCAGAAACGGTTTTCAGACTCATGAGAAAATAATCTGCCGCTGCATCTGCACCACAGCTTGCTCCCACCGACTCAATTTGTTCGGCAATATCTGACCAAGAAAAGTCCGGGGTTCCTTTGGTGAGCAAGGAGGCGACTAAGTTAGCGATACCTGCTTTTTCCGGAGGATCGCAACTGCATCCAGAGCGCAAAAACCAACGACTCGAAACAATATCAGCGATCGCATTTTCCACCACTAACAGCACAATACCATTGCTCAGTTGCAAGCGAGAGGCTCGATTGGATTGAAGTGAAGAGAGAAGACTAACTGTCATGTCAATTAAAAATTAAAAATCATGGGTAATGGGCGATCTTCGAGTCCCCCTATCCCCCCATTCCCTCACTCCCCGATCACCACAACGGTTTCAACTGGGTGACAACATAGCGATCGGGGTGTAAATATTCTCTAGCTACACGCTGGATTTCTTCGGGAGTGAGAGAGCGCACTCGATGGGGATAACTCACCGCTTGCCTGGCTTGAGCGACGGTATTGTAATATCCATATAATCCTGCCAATTGACTAGGGGTTTCCGTAGAGAAGGCATAATCATTACACAGTTGACGCTGGCACGATCGCAATTCAGTCTCCAAGATGGGGGTTGTGCGGAGGGTATCCAGGCGATCGCGAATCAAAAACTCTACATCGTTCAGATACTTCGGCTCTAGCCAAGCTGTAATTGTAAACAAGCTAGAATCCTGTTGCAGAGAAAAGTCACTGCCAACCCCATAAGCTAAACCCTGTTCTTGTTGTAATTCTCTCACGAGACGGGAAGTCCGTCCACTGGCTAAAAGTACGGAAATTAAATCCAGAGCATAAGCGTCACTGAGGCGATCGACTCCTGGCCCTAGCCATGCCATCATTAATCTGGCTTCTTCTAAGCGAGGGTACTTGAATTCCTTTCTACGAATGGTTTCTAGAGGAAAAATCGAAGGTGCTTTTCGGGGTTTGTAGCTATGGTCTGGGGTGAGGTGGTGCGGCGATAATGGAACCCATTGCTTGGGGGATCTTCCTTTTTTCTCACTGCTCCTTTCTTTTTTAAATCCCACAAAACTTTTACTGACTAAATGAATCGCTTCAGTTTCAGTAATATCTCCGACTAACACCACAGTCATATTCTCCGGTTGGTAATACTGCTGATGAAATACCTGCATTTGTTGCGGAGTATGGGTTAAGACTTGTGCTTGCGTTCCCAGTACGGAGCGTCCATAAGGATGATTGGGATATAAATTTTCCAGTAGAGAAGAAAAACCTAGCCAGTCTGGATCATCCTGAACTTGTCTTATTTCTGACATTACTACTTCTCGTTCTTGCAAAAATTCCTCTTCCGGAATCGCCGGATGGAGTAAAATTTGGGCTAAATAGGGTAGGGTATCAGCCAGATGATGAACAGCAGTATTAATGTAGAAATGAGCATAATCATAGCTGGTGGCCGCATTACTGACACCACCTCGATTTTCGATGACTTGGTCAAATATCCCAGGCCCAATGCGAGATGTTCCTTTGAACACCATATGTTCCAGGAAGTGGGCGAGTCCGGGTGCGTCTTCTGGTTCTTGCATTGCCCCTGCTTTTACCCACACATCCGCAACCACTGCGGGGGTGGCTGACATTTGCTGATGGATCAGGGTTAAGCCACTGTCTAGTTTTAGGGTGCGAGCCGGAAAATGGGGGAGCGACAATAATTGTGCCAAGGGTTTGACAGGTTATATTATTTGATCACGAGATGTTACACGCTTTTTTTTGATTTTTTTGTAGTTTAGGATACAAAATAGTGGCGAGTTGAGTCGGGGTGACAGATTAATTAAAAATGATATAAATAATTCAAAACTAATAAAAAACCATGATTATCATACATCATAACCCAGACTGTGGCACGTCCCGCAATGTTCTCAAAGCGATTGAAACGGCTGGCTATCAACCCATCATCATCGAATATTTGAAAGAAGGCTGGACAAGACCTCAGTTGTTAGCTTTATTTGCTGCTGCTAACTTAACCCCATCAACCGCTTTACGCAAAACTAAATCTCCAGCAGACGAACTCGGTCTTTTAGCACCCAATGTAACCGATGAAGAGATTCTCAATGCTATGCTAGAGTACCCAATTCTGGTTAATCGTCCCATTGTCTGTACTGAAAAAGGGGTTAAACTCTGTCGTCCTAGCGAAGTCGTCCTCGATCTTCTGGAAAAATGGCCCCCCGGTCCCTTTGCTAAAGAAGATGGAGAACTCATCATCGATAGTAAGGGTCAACGAGTTAGTTAATTCGATTCTATTCCTCTATCTAGGATTTAACAGTTTACGCTCACCTCTATGTATTCAAATTCGGAAACAGAAATTAATAGAGGTGTCTTTATATTCTTTCTTGATGATGATAATATGAGTGCGAATCGTAATTTGAGTTTAGTTGAAATTTTGGAAAAAATCCTCAATTATACTTCTATCGATGATAGAGTAAGAGCCAAGTTAAGACCGGGACTTTCAAGACAAGAAATTCAAGCAAAAGTGTGCCATTTTAATTTTCCGTTCTCCCTTCCTCAAGAAGTTGAAGAACTCTATCAGTGGCATGATGGATTCAATCTTGATTACTATGACTGTCAATTATTTGATTATCACACTTTTGTCACCCTTGATGAGGCCTTAGAGACATGGAAAAGCTTTCAGGACGATGGCTTTATTCAAAAGGATTTACTTCCACTCTTTACTTTTGAGGGAGAGTGGTACTGTATACAAGTAGAGAAGACCAAACAAGAAAGTGGGCAAATTTGGTTTGTTTATCACGATGATGGTATTGTTTATGACAGTCTCAAGGCTATGTTATTCTCAATTTTAGAGTGTTATGAAGTTGGAGCCTATCAACCCATCCTAAAAAATGGTCGGGTGTATACAGAAGTCGATCGGGAAAAAGTGGCTGAGGTTAAGCTCAAATATAATCGAGTACGCCAACAAACACTTAACCAATATGAAAAACATTTTTCAGGAGATTTTTACGATCATCCTTAAGATGGTTATGAACTACCACATCATCATTATGATACAATAAAGGTCTATACTACCCCGAATTCGATCTATAGCGCTTCGCGCTAGGCTCTCTAGCAATAGGCTTGCTTTGCAATAGCTTGTATGGCTTAGGTTCTAAGGCTTCAAGCTGTACCTCATAGAAGAGAGAAACGCATTCTAAAAATAGTAAAGATGAGCAAGGGATCTAGAATTGCGATCGCGATCGTTTCATTAATCTCAGCAGTGGGATTCTTCATGACTGCCCTCGATCCGAGTGGATTGCCTGCTGGTGCTTCAGTATTTTATGGTCTAGCCATACTGTGTATCGTCATCGCCATTGCTTGCCTGTTTCCACAGACTCATCCAGTAACCTTACGCATTATCGGTACAGTCATTTTTTGCGCCTATATTGCCTATGTTATGGACAGTTTCCAGACTGATAATTTAGGTCGTGCCATTGTCGGCTTTATGGTTTGGGGTATTCCTTCGGGTTATTTAGCAGTCATGGGTAGATATCCATCCTGGGGAGCAGCATCAGAAGGATTGAATCCTAAAGACGACCAGAGCAAAATTGAGTAAATGCTTGATTATACCAATTGCCCAAAGTCCTATGCATAAAAATATCGGTACAGCCTGATAGTCTCTAGGCTGTACCGATTGACGAATAGAATTATCCATTACCAGCGCGTAGCGCTCAACCTAGTTGAGAGCTTCGGCTCCACCGACAACTTCTAGGAGTTCTTGGGTAATGGCGGCTTGCCGAGCCTTGTTATAGGACAGGGTAAGCGTGTTAATCATTTGACTGGCGTTATCCGAAGCACTACTCATCGCTGTCATCCGAGCAGCTAATTCACTAGCGGCTGATTCTTGCAGGGCGCGTAGGAATTGATTTTTAATGAATAGGGGTAAGAGAGCTTCGAGGATTTGTACAGGATCTTGCTCAAAAATCATATCTCTGGGAAAAGCCCCTTCAGAGGAAGACGTAACTTTTTCCCTGGCAACATTGAAGCTACCATTGGCTGTCGTTAAGCGGAAGACTTCATCATCAACGACTTCCAACCCTTGGGGAGTTAAGGGAAGTAGGGTTTGAATAACGGGTCTGGAGCTAATTAAGGAAACGAATTTGGTATAGATGAGTTCTACCCGGTCTACCTTACCAGAGATGAACCATCCAAGAATGTTATCGACAATTTCGTCTGCTTCTTCAGCACTGGGGATTTGTCCTAGGTCTGTGCGTGTAGTAGCAATGGGGACATCCCGACGCTGGAAGTATTGAACAGATTTACGGCCTAAGAGGGCATATTCGTAGTTTAGGCCTTCTTGTTCAAGTTCTTTAGCTCGCATTTCGGCGCGACGGATGACGTTACCATTATATGCGCCACAGAGGCCGCGATCGCCGGAAAAGACAATTAACCCAACGGTTTTTACATCCCGATTTTTGAGTAGTTCCAGGTCAACATCTTCAAACTGAAGACGACTTTGCAGACGATACAGGACTTGAGCCAAACGGTCAGCAAAAGGACGGGTGGCTAACACTTGTTCTTGGGCGCGACGCACTTTTGCTGCGGCCACCAAACGCATAGCTTCCGTAATTTTGCGAGTATTTTTAACGGATTTGATGCGATCGCGGATCGCTTTAAGATTTGGCATAGGAAAGACAAGGAGATAGGGACAGGGAATAGTGGATAGGGATCAACTATCCACTATCTGAAGACTAGGCAGACACCAAGAAGGTTTGCTTATATTCAGCGATCGCTTCTTTTAACAAGCCTTCTGCTTCATCGGTGAGTTTCTTCTCACTCTGAATCACTTCGCCAAACTTGGGTTTGCTGGATTTCAAATAATCCCGCAATCCTTGGGCAAACGTTGCGACTTTTTCTACCGCAATATCATCAAGATATCCATTTAATCCTGCATATACACTAGCCACCTGTTCCGGTACACTCAACGGTGAATTTTGGGGCTGTTTGAGTAACTCTTGCAGGCGCTGTCCCCGTGCCAATTGGTCTTGGGTTGCCTTATCTAAGTCAGACGCAAACTGGGCAAAAGCTCGCAGGTCATCATACTGAGCCAATTCCAGTTTCAGCTTCCCAGCCACTTTTTTCATGGCTTTGGTTTGAGCCGCCGATCCCACACGGGATACGGAGATACCCGCGTTAATCGCTGGACGTAAGCCAGAGTTGAACAGGTCAGCCGATAAGAAGATTTGACCGTCGGTAATCGAAATTACGTTGGTCGGAATGTAAGCCGAAACGTCCCCAGCTTGGGTTTCAATAATCGGTAGAGCCGTCATACTACCGCTACCCAGCTCGCTATTGAGTTTAGCCGCCCGCTCGAGCAGACGGGAGTGGAGATAGAAGACATCCCCAGGATAGGCTTCACGACCGGGAGGACGACGCAAGAGCAGGGACATTTGACGGTAGGCTTGGGCTTGCTTACTCAAGTCATCGTAGATTACGAGAGTATGTTTGCCTTTGTACATGAAGTATTCCGCCATACTGGCTCCAGTATAGGGAGCAATATATTGTAGGGTGGCGGGGTCACTGGCGTTAGCGGCAACCACGATCGTGTAGTCCATGGCTCCCTTTTCTTCCAGGGTAGCAACGACTTGAGCTACCGTAGAAGCTTTTTGACCGATCGCCACATAAACACAGACTACATCCTCGGACTTCTGATTGATAATCGTATCAATCGCAACGGTTGTTTTTCCGGTTTGGCGATCGCCAATAATCAACTCCCGTTGGCCGCGACCGACGGGAATCATCGCATCAATTGCGGTAATCCCGGTTTGCAGGGGTTCGCAAACCGATTGACGGGCAATAATTCCAGGAGCGGGAGATTCAATCAACCGACTTTCGCTAGTATTGATGTCGCCTTTCCCATCGATAGCTTCACCCAGGGGATTCACCACCCGGCCAATCATGGCATCACCGACGGGGACTTGGGCGATCCGGCCGGTAGCACGAACGGAACTACCTTCTTGGATATTGGTTCCATCACCCATCAATACCGCCCCTACATTGTCCTCTTCCAGGTTGAGGACAATACCAACGGTTCCGTCTTCAAATTCTACAAGTTCTGCGGCCATGGCGTTGTCTAAGCCATAAATCCGCGCAATACCATCACCCACTTGAAGAACTGTACCGACTTCAGAGACTTTTACATCTTGGTCGTACTGTTCAATTTGTTGTTGGATAATACTGCTAATTTCGTCTGGTCTGATAGCTACCATATGCGTCTATTTTGGGATATAAGAGGTGCTGTGTGTACTTCAGATTTTGAGCTTTAGGACGCTCAAGTCTCCAGGGAGGAGACCCTAGGCCAGAGCTAAACCAATGCGCCGCAGTTGGCCTCGCAGACTGGCATCAATCACTTGAGATCCCACTTGGATGATTACGCCACCAATGAGGTCTGGATCGATACGAGTTTCGATTTCTACATGCCTAGCGTTGGTCATCGCTTGAGTGCGTTCGGCGATCGCTGTGCGTTCTTCGTCCCTCAGTTCTACGGCTGAGGTCACCTGGGCCAACACGGTTTGATTCAGTTTCCGCAATAGGGCCAGGTAGGTTTGGCAAACGCCATCTAAAAATTGGATGCGTCCGCGATCGACCAGTAGGAAGAGGAACCGTTGAACATAAGCATCCGTTCCCTCTTGTGTAATTTGTCTGAGAACCCCTTTTTTCGCATCGGGGTTCACTAAAGGATTACCTAAAAACGAGCGGAGCTGTTCGCTGCTCTCCCACATTTCTAAGATTAGACGCACATCATCACCAAACTTATCAGTCCGGTCATGATTTTGGGCGATGGACATTAGCGCTTGGGCATAGGGTTCTACAATCGAACCTATCATGGAACTATTTGCCATTAGTTTCCTCCTACCCTAGCAATGCTGCGATCGATCAGTTGATGCTGAAGATCGTCATTTAATTCATCTCTAATTTGGGATTCCACCCGTTGCATCGCTAAAGCAACCACCCGTTTCCTAAGTTCAGCAATCACTCGACTTTGTTCAGCTTCTAGATCTTGGGCGGCTGTTTCTTGTAATCTTTGGATGTCTTCATCCGATTTAGCCAAGATGGTGGCTTTTACCGATGCGGCTCGCTCTACCGCCTGTTGACGGATTTTTTCCGCTTGAGCTTGAGCCTGAGCGAGATTTTGTTCTTGTTCTTTGAGCGCAGATGCCGCTTTTTGTTGCCGCTCTTCGGCATCTTTAATGGCGTTTTCAATGGCTTCGCGCCGGTCGGCTAGGGTCTTACCCACTGCCGAGCGACCGAAGTACACCAGCACTCCGATAATAATACCGAGGTTAATGAGGTTCGTCTCAAGTACATCAAAATTGAGTCCGAATCCACCTTTTGTTGCTTCTGTTGCCAGCAACCACAAATTACCCATGCTAGGAAAGTCCATTTGAGCGCAGTTTTTCTACAGGTTTTCCTCGTTTCCGACCCAGGATTGGGACACAAACGAAGTCCGAAATGTTATGTGGGTATCGAAGGTTAAGCAGCAAGATCCTCCCAATCAGGAGGAGATCAACAGGTTTTGAGCAGTTTATCGAGGATTTGGCGACTGAGTTGGTCTACCTGTCCTTCTAAAACGCCTAGGGTTTCCTGTTTTTGTCGATCAATTTCTTGCGTGGCTCGTTCGCGTTTGGCTTGAGCTTCTCGCTGGGCCTGAGCCATGTTCTGAGCTGCAATTTTATCGGCTTCAGCTTGAGCTTGAGCAATCACAGATTGTGAGTGTTTACGAGCGCCTGCGAGTTCTTCTTCATACTGATTCGCGAGCTGTTCAGCTTTGGCTAAACGTTCGCGAGCTTCGGTTAAATTAGAACGGATATAGTCGCTCCGTTCATCTATAGCACTGCCGAGAGGCTTATAAAAAATCTGATTCAGTAGAGCTGCTAAGATAAGGAATTGGATAGCCATTACAGGTAAAGTGGCATCTAGGTCAAAAAGACCTCCTGCTTCCTCAGCCGCTGCTTCTACTGCAAGAAGTATTGTCCCATCGATCATTGGCGATCGTCCCCAGTTTTTAACGATTTGCTCTGGTTTTACAATTATCCTGTTCTTGGTTAACAGAGCAGGGTTTCCCTAGAGTTTCTAGGGAGTTTGGCCTAATCTGTAACGGAACTGACAATCTCGGCGATTGGCTTTCGTTAGATTAGGGTAGAGATAGAAAGCGTTCCTATCTCTACTGTTCGTCAGCGCGATCGCTTACGAGAAGGGGTTAGCAAACAAGAGTACGAGGGCAACAACCAGACCGTAGATGGTTAGCGCTTCCATGAATGCCAAACTCAGCAGGAGAGTGCCTCGGATTTTTCCTTCAGCTTCGGGTTGACGGGCAATACCTTCTACGGCTTGACCAGCAGCGTTTCCTTGTCCAATTCCAGGGCCGATAGCAGCTAAACCAACAGCAAGGGCAGCAGCAATAACGGAAGCAGCAGCAATTAGTGAATCCATGATGGGTTCAATCTCCTTTTTTAAATTGAGTACACTTGATAGGATTTTTTCTTTCGGCTTGAGACCGAAGACCGGCAGAGTGAGCTTCTCTCTCTGTTGGGATGGGGATGAGCCTTGTCCCTTGACGGCTAACTATGTTCTTCTTCGCCATGATGGGGATCTTCTAGAGCTTCCCCAATGTAGGTGGCTGCCAAGGTAGCAAAGATGAGGGCTTGAATGGCACTTAAGAATATTCCCAATGCCATCACAGGTAAGGGAATAAACAAGGGAACCAGTAATACTAACACCCCAACCACCAGTTCATCAGCCAGAATGTTACCAAATAGACGGAAGCTCAGGGATAGAGGCTTAGTGAAGTCTTCAATTACCTTGAAGGGGAGCATGAAGGGCACTGGCTCAACGTAGTGAGCAAAGTATCCTAAGCCCAGCTTTTTGAGACCGGCGTAAAAATACGCTAGGGAGGTCAAAAGAGCTAGGGCGACCGTGGTATTGATATCGCTGGTTGGTGCAGCTAGTTCACCTTCTGGCAAATGGATGATTTTCCAGGGAACTAAGGCCCCTGACCAATTTGACACAAAGATGAACAAAAATAAAGTACCGACGAAGGGAACCCAGGGTCGATATTCTTTTTCACCCATGGCATTTTTGGCCAGGTCTCGAATAAATTCCAAAGCGTACTCCATGAAGTTTTGCATTCCGCTGGGTACTCTTTGGACGTTTCGAGTGGCGGCGATTGAGGCAATCACAAGCAGTCCAATCACAAACCAGGAGGTGATCATGACTTGCCCATGAATTTTGAGATTACCGATTTCCCAATAGAGATGCTTACCGACTTCAAGCTCGGCGAACGGGAGGCTATGATAAGCGTCCAGGAAGTTAAGCATATCCATTATTAAAGAGGGTTCAGAGTTAGGGTACCGATCGAAGTGGCTTGCCTTTTTACAGGATTTTACCGATTATCCATGGGGCGATCGCTCGCTGATTATGGAGTTAAGGTGGTCCTGAGAACATAAGCGATGATCGCAGCTTTGTAGGTTAAAAATCCCAAAAAAATGGGCACGATTTCTAGCTGTTTCCATTGGAAGGCGACAATCATCACGCCAATGAAAACGGCTAAACCGGTATTGCCAAGACGTTGCTTTGCTCGTCCGAGTCCTTCTACGTTTTTAGCCAACAGTCTGAGGTAAACTATCCCCGCACAGGAGCCGATCAGATAACTGAGGGCGGTCCCCAGGGAATAAAAGAACCAGACAGACACAAAGGCAACTCCTGTCATTCCCAATGTCCAACCATACAATTGAGTTTGCAGTTGATAATACTCTTCCATTGCGCCCGGTGAGGCACTGGGGAGAGGGGTTTGGGGCAGGTCTTCTGCTGTTAGCGTTTCCGTGTTTGGAGATTCGTCGGAGGTGTTCACTTCGACTGGTTAACCTGAGTTGTTGGTCTGCGTTTTCCCATCACCGCGTAAAAAGGGATATTCCTTTGCGGGAAAAGGATTCTGTGGAGTTTTCTCCGTCAGGAGAGCCACAGAGGATCTAGCCAAACGTTCTTTCAGGTGACCCTGAGAGGTCTGTTCGTAGACTCCCTGGAAATCATATCACGGAGAGGGATCAGTTTCTGAAGAAAGTGTTAATCCTTTGAGGGCATGAGGAAATAGGGAATTATCCTCAAAGATTTGTGGGGTTATCTCCCGAGATTGGGGGCGTTAAAAGAATCAAGTTTTGCTCTAGGAGAAATCGCATCTGCTCTAGGTTGTGTGAGGTTTCGCCCAGAATCTGCGCAACGGTTTGTTGACCATTACAGGCTTGAAGCAATTGGAATTGTTCTTCGGATAGGGTAACGGGTTGATAGTCCTGGTTGAGAAGGCTTCGGGAGGGCCATCCATGGAGACAAGGATTGGGTTCAGGAATCGCTGCGGCCAGACTTTGATCGGCAGACCAGTCGGTGCGATCTAGGGGAGGACGAGCAAGGAAGAATTCGTAGTGGGTCAGTTCTGGGTCAAGCAGTTCAATCAAGCGATAGCGTTGGCGTTCGCTTAGATTTTCTACCCGTTTCATCAGCTCGGGTGCTTGCCCAAGCAGGCGTTCAATCGTCCAATACTGGGGATTGGAAAAGCCGACAAAGGCTAATCCGGAAGCATCGATTAATTCAAACAGAGTATCGATGGTGTAATCAATTTCTTGGGGATGAACGTACATATCGGCAAAACATTCATCTTGATGATTTTCCAGTGCCCAGCGCCGTTTGTCTTCCCGCACGATGCGGTTATCTTCCGGTAATACGGAAAATAGATCGCGGCCAATTTTTACGCCATCCTGGTAATCTCCACGATGTTCTCCTTGCAGCAGAGCGATCGCCTGTTGCATCAGTTGAATTTCAAATCGTCCCAAGTGGGCGTAAACAAAAATATGGAGAATTCCCCCAGGCGCTAACTTACAAGCTAGGGATTGAATGCCACGAATGGGATCGGGCAGGTGGTGTAAGACTCCCACACAGTTGATGAGCTGAAACTGTCCCGGTAATTGGGCCACATCGTACAAACTGAAGTGATGAAATTCTACTCGGTCAGCCCCCGATCGCTGGCAACGCTCCTGAGCCACGGCGATCGCTCCTGAACTCAAGTCAATGCCCACTACAGAGGCTTGGGGATTAAGATGAACCAAATATTCTGTCCCCACACCTGTGCCACATCCAGCATCGAGAATACGGATATCTTGGCGAGGGGGTTTTCGTCCCGTACAGAACTGGTAAGCCGTCAGCCAATTCCAGCGCCAGTTGTATCCTGGAGGAGGTTCATCAAGGAAGGGTTCTGGAGGAAAGGGATAGGTATCGTACAGTTTCGCGACGGCGTTACTAATAGCTTGAGCTTCGGACATAGTGAGGAGCGTGTGATTTCTGCCAGATCTGATTATCCAATATTTGGGCCACAGGGATAATCAGAATTTTTGCTCATCAGGGGGGGGATAAGAGCGGCTAGAGCGGGGTGAGAGAGGATTAGATGACTCCTAGAGCTGTTAGAAGTTGTTGATAACGTAACAAAACTTATCTTTTTTCTCAGTCAGGGGACTGGGATCGCCTATGATGTAGAATCGTTACGCTTTTTAATAAACAAGGGGAGTCAACCCAGACTACTCTTAAGATCAAACACCAATAGCTATTCAAGGATCGGTCCGATGGACTGGCCATGGATAGCCAAAAGCTGTTTAACGCATTAATGCAATTGCTGTAAACATCCAAAGGGAGCGAAGAAGAGCGCATGACTATCAAGGCAAGTGGTGGAAGCTCCGTTGCTCGTCCGCAACTGTATCAAACGGTAGCTGTTTCAACAATTTCTGTTGCTGAACAGCAAGACCGTTTCTTAGGACGGACTGAACTCGGTGAACTTTCAACCTATTTCGAGTCGGGTCTCAAACGGTTGGCGATCGCCGAAGTCCTCACCAAAAATTCTGAACTGATTGTTTCACGAGCAGCCAATCGGATCTTTACCGGTGGCTCTCCCATGGCTTTCCTGGAAAAGCCTGCCGATCCCGAACCCATGCTCGTTGGAGCAGGTCAACGCACGCAAGGCACAGAAACCTTTGTAGAAAGCAAATCCGGTGGTGGACTCTTTTCTGGATTTGGGTCTTTATTTAGCGGTGCCAGCGCCGGCCCCGTCCCTCCAGGATTCCGTCCCATTAACGTTTCCCGTTATGGGCCGGCAAATATGACCAAATCCCTACGGGATTTAAGTTGGTTCCTGCGTTATATCACTTATGCGATCGTTGCTGGAGACCCCAATATTCTCTCCGTCAATGTCCGAGGACTCAGAGAAATTATTGAAGGCGCTTGTTCTACGGCTGCAACCCTCGTAGCCCTACAGGAAATGCGAGCTGGCGCTTTAGCATATGTTAAAAATGACGCAGAAGCCAGTGATATCGTTGGACAATACTTTGACGTAGTGATTGCGGAATTCAAAGCTTCCACACCGTCAAACAAAATCCGTCAACGCCAGACCTTAGATCAACAAGGACTCACACTCCCTCAAATCTATTTCAATGCGTCTGAGAATCGGCAAAAATTTGTCATGAAGCCCGGCTTGTCCTCTTCCGAAAAACAGGAAGTGGTCAAGGCAGCCTATCGGCAAATCTTTGAACGAGATATTACTCGTGCCTATTCCCAATCCATTTCTTATCTAGAATCTCAGGTGAAAAATGGCGATATCTCCATGAAGGAGTTTGTACGTCGTTTATGTCTGAGTCCCCTCTATCGCCAGCAGTTCTATGAACCGTTTGTCAATAGTCGGGTTGTAGAACTAGCCTTCCGTCATATTCTCGGTCGAGGTCTGTCGAGTCGCGAAGAGTTCCAAAAGTATTTCTCCATTGTTTCTGATGGGGGACTCCCCGCTTTAGTGGGTGCTTTAGTCGATTCCCAAGAATACGCTGATTACTTCGCAGAAGAGACGGTTCCTTACTTGCGCGGTTTAGGACAAGAAGCCCAAGAGTGCCGCAACTGGGGGCCCCAACAGGATCTGTTTAAGTACAGTGCCCCCTTCCGCAAAGTACCCCAATTTATTACCACCTTTGCGGCCTACAACGGTCCCTTACCGGATCAGCATGTGTATGGTTCTGGGAATGATCCTCTGGAAATTCAGTTTGGAGCGATTTTCCCGAAAGAAACCCGCAATCCCAGTAATAGTCCTGCACCCTTTGGTAAGGATACGCGCCGTTTGTTGATTCATCGAGGCGCAGGGATTGAGAGTCAGATTTCAGCTCCAGGAGCACGGGGTAAAGCACCCGGTAGTTTAGGGGCGAAGGTCTTTAAGTTGGATCAAGTCCCGGCAACGGTGAGTAAAAAAGCGGGAACTAATATCAAGTTCTCGGAAACTTCCACTCAAGCGGTAATTCGCGCCTGTTATTTACAGGTCTTTGGCCGGGATGTTTATGACGGTCAACGCCTGAAGGCGATGGAGACTCGCCTGGAAAATGGAGAGATTACAGTTCGGGAATTTATAAAAGCGCTGGCTAAGTCAGATGTTTTCCGTAATCTGTACTGGAGTTCTCTGTATGTGGTGAAGGCGATTGAGTATATCCACCGTCGGTTGTTGGGTCGTCCGACCTATGGCCGTCCGGAAATGAATCAGTATTTTGATTTGTGTTCTAAGAAAGGTTTTTATGCTCTGGTAGATGCAATTATTGATTCCGTTGAGTATGCTGAGTCCTTCGGAGAAGATACCGTTCCTTATGAGCGGTATTTGACTCCAGCAGGGTTGTCCTTACGCTCGATGCGGGTAGGTACCCTGCGTGAAGATATGGGTCAACTGGTTAAACCAGAAGAGACTCCACGCTTTATTGAACTAGGCGCGGTCACTTCACCACGAGGTGAAATCGAAGTACAAGAGCGGATTATTCAAGGGGTTCGCAAACAACGGGAACAACGTAAGGTCTTTAAGTTAACCAATTTGACAGATGTTCCAGCCGTGAAGATCTTGATTGGTGCCGCTTATCGTCAAGTCTTTGAGCGCGATGTAGCACCGTTTGTGGTCAGCAATGAGTTCTCTAGTTTAGAGAGTCGTTTGGGTAATGGTGAGATCACGGTCAAGGAGTTTATTGAAGGGTTAGGTTGTTCTGATCTGTATATCAAGGAGTTCTATACGCCTTTCCCGAATACGAAGGTGATTGAGCTGGGAACCAAACATTTCTTGGGTCGTGCGCCTTTAGATCAAGCGGAGATTCGTAAGTATAACCAGATTTTGTCTAGTGAGGGTATTCGTGCCTTTATTGGGGCAATGGTTAATAGTATGGAATATCTACAAGCCTTTGGTGAAGATGTGGTTCCCTATTGTCGGTACAATACGCTTCCTGCGGCTAACTTCCCGAATACGGAGAAACTTTATAACCAGTTGACGAAGCAAAGTAAGGAGATTGTGATTCCTAGCTTTGAACCGGTCTAACGACAATCAAGGTTGAAATTTGAACTCCATCCCTTAGAGGGTGAGAGGGGTGTCCATTGGGGAAGAGTTAAGGCTCAATCCCTGATGGACTTATGGTTTATGGGAAAAATCGTGAAGCTTTGTAACAACCGATCGAAGCATAGTTGAATGGTCTTAAATACCTATGCTAACCGGATTAGAGCAGGGGTCAAAATGAGGGTAAATGTTAAAAAATATTAAGAAGTGATTTAGGATGTGAACTCCATGCCTGACAATGAGTTCGGACGGATATAAAACCAATGAGCTATATCAGAGGTTAATGTCCGGCGATCGCTGAGTCAAACTCTGTGTTTTTAAGCTAATTTCCTTGAGCTATGCCAAGGTCTCTTAAAAAAAGCAAGTTCATAACCGAAGTTGCAACACAATTAGACTCAGACCCTTTGGCGCAAGCCATCTATATAAGACCCAATTGGTGACAATTTCTATTTTGGAGGACTCCACAACATGAGTATCGTCACGAAGTCCATCGTGAATGCTGATGCTGAAGCTCGTTATCTCAGCCCAGGCGAACTGGATCGGATCAAAGCTTTTGTAACATCTGGTGAGCAACGTTTACGGATTGCCCAAATCCTCACTGACTCCCGCGAGCGCATTGTTAAGGAAGCTGGTGACCAACTCTTCCAAAAACGCCCGGATGTGGTTTCTCCTGGTGGAAATGCTTATGGCGATGAAATGACCGCAACCTGCCTGCGGGACATGGACTACTACCTGCGTCTAATTACCTATGGAATCGTGGCTGGTGATGTCACCCCCATCGAAGAAATCGGTTTGGTTGGTGCAAAAGAGATGTACAAATCTCTGGGCACTTCCATAGATGCAGTGGCTGAAAGTGTTAGTTGCATGAAAGCTGTCGCAACTTCCCTGATGTCAGGTGAAGATGCAAATGAAGCCGGTTCTTACTTCGATTATGTCAAAGGTGGTCTGACCTAGACTTCACCCAAGTTTTAGCCAAGGCTCAGGTTTTGAGCATTAACTACAACTGACCATTTTAAGTAACTTCATCAAGAACACAACCATGCAAGACGCAATTACTGCTGTTATCAATTCTTCTGACGTTCAAGGTAAGTACCTTGATACTTCCGCTCTAGACAAGCTCAAAGGCTACTTCCAAACAGGTGAGCTGCGGGTTCGTGCAGCTACGGCAATTAGTGCTAATGCTTCTACCATTGTGAAAGAAGCAGTCGCTAAGTCTCTGCTGTACTCTGATACCACTCGTCCTGGTGGTAATATGTACACCACCCGTCGCTACGCTGCTTGTATCCGTGATTTGGATTACTACCTGCGTTATGCCACCTATGCAATGTTGGCTGGAGATCCTTCTATCTTAGATGAGCGGGTTCTCAATGGTTTGAAAGAAACCTACAACTCCTTGGGTGTTCCCATTGGTTCCACAGTTCAAGCTATCCAATCTATGAAAGATGTTACGGCTAGCTTAGTTGGTGTTGACGCTGGTAAAGAAATGGGCGTTTACTTCGATTACATCTGCTCTGGCTTAAGCTAGGCTAAGTGCTTCAACTGAAGGTGGTACTTTATCAACTCCCTTCAGACGTGGAGTCTGGGAAGTCTAGGGTAAGTCCTAGACCGTTACAAGCCTAATCTATGGAAAGGGTTTGTCTCGGTGATTATATAGCCAGCCGATCGCAATGGTCTAGAATTGGCTCTTGACTCCCAGACTTTGGAGGGTAAAGTAAAAAGGTTTTAATACCATTTTTTCTGCATTTTTGAATCACAATTAGGAGAGATTAGCCCATGCGGATGTTTAAGGTAACGGCTTGTGTGCCCAGTTTAAGCAGAATTCGGACGCAACGAGAACTCCAAAATACCTACTTCACGAAGTTGGTTCCTTATGATAATTGGTTTCGTGAACAACAGCGAATTATGAAAATGGGTGGCAAAATCCTCAAAGTGGAGTTAGCTACGGGTAAAGTGGGAACCAACGCTGGTTTGATCTAAATTCTGTATCAGTTGCGCTCCGGATGAGGGTTTTCCCTGTTGACAAAACCTGCACAAGAGTTTTCTAACAAAGCAAAAGTAAGGGTTAAAGCTTTACTTTTGCTTTGTTGTTTGTTAGAGTCCAGGGAGAATTGGGTGGATACAGTAGCTTCCTCTACCTGTGGAGTCGGGTCTAATTTTCATTTGTGCCTGTACTCCCAAGCTATTCCCTCTTCCCGGTTCTCTGTTCCCCAACACGAAGCACTATAACAACAGTCCTTGAAGTTCCAACAGTTAATTCTTTTGATTGACCCCTCGGTGAAGGAATGGGCAATAGAAGCCAGACTATTGCGGTGGTTAACATTCCTTTGGTTATCGGTTGGGTTGGTGATTCTGTTTTCTGCATCCTATCCTCTGGCGAATAGCTACTATGGGGATGGGTTTTATTATGTAAAGCGGCAGATGGCTTGGGCGATTTTGGGCTGTGTGGGGTTTAATTTCATGGTTCATACGCCGTTGAAATCGTTGATGAGAGTTGCCCAATGGTTTCTACTGCTGTTTCTGGGATTGATTGGGGTGACGGTTATTCCTGGATTGGGAACAACGATTAATGGGGCAACTCGTTGGTTGTCTTTGGGGGCGTTTCCGATACAACCTTCGGAGTTAATTAAGCCATTTTTGGTTCTGCAAGGGGCGCAAGTGTTTGGTTTATGGCCGTCGTTGAAACCGGCGATTCGCTGGCGATGGTTGGCAATTTTTGGGGCTGTGTTGGTGGGGATTTTACTGCAACCGAATCTGAGTACGGCGACGTTTTGTGGGATGACGTTGTTTGCGATCGCCGTGGCTTCGGGTTTACCCTATCGCTCCTTGCTGACAACTGGGGGAGTAGGATTGGGTTTGGGGATGTTGAGCTTGAGCATGAATGAGTATCAACGGCAGCGGATCATGACGTTTTTAGATCCTTGGGCCGATCCGATGGAGAATGGTTATCAATTAACTCAAAGTTTGATGGCGATCGGCTCAGGAGGGTTTTGGGGAAGTGGGTTAGGACTCTCTCAACAAAAATGGTTCCATTTACCCATTCAGTACACGGATTTTATTTTTGCAGTCTATGCTGAGGAATTTGGCTTTGTCGGCAGTCTGCTGTTGTTACTGATGCTAGGGGTGTATGCCACCCTGGGGTTGGTGGTGGCGCTCAAATGTACGGATAAGTTTCATCGTTTAATTGCGATCGGTGCGACTTTTCTGCTAGTGGGACAATCCTTGATTAATATTGGAGTGGCGACTGGAGCCTTACCCACCACTGGTTTACCCTTACCGATGTTTAGTTATGGGGGAAATTCGATGATTGCCAGTCTGTTATCTGCGGGGTTATTGGTACGAGTGGCTAGAGAGAGTCGTCAAGCGCAGGTGGTGTCTCTGGACGATCGCCGTAAGAAACAGACCCAGCCATAGCAGAGAAAGAGTTGATTAGGACAGTGAGGTTATGTTTGAGGTAATAGGCAAGAGGCAATAGGCAATAGAAAATGTCCTAACTCTCCCTTTCTCTACTATAAAATAAGATTAATTTTGGCGAAGGTATTAGACCTCTTGCATAATTGTGCAGAAAATAAATGGCAATGGAGTAATCCTGCATTCTTACCCCTATTCCCTATTCCCTCTGCAAGAAGTCTATTATTTAGAGGTGAGAAAGGGAGCGATCGCCTCACAAATCCGTTCAAACTCAAAGTTATTGACCCGTGTCATTAACCACTGGGAAATTTGTACATCTTGAATTTCACTAGTGAGATCGAGAATAGATTCATGATCGGCTTCAATCGCATGTTGATGAAGGGCCCATAAGCTCTCCGATGATAAGGTTGGCCACGGTAAATCCCCAATTGAGGCGATCGTCGGTGGAGTCGGTTTGGTGTCCATGGGTTCAACCGTTGACTCTAGGGAACAGGTTTCATACAGATACCGAACGCCTAAATGATGAGCAATTTTCTCTAATAGCATATCTCCTTGAAAGGGTTTGCTGATAAAATCATCACATCCAGCCGCTAAAACCTGTTCTCGATCGTCCTGAAAGGCATGAGCGGTAAGTGCCATCACCACCGTGGCTTGACCTTGGATAGTCGCCTTAATCTGATGAGTCGCATCTAAGCCATTGAGGACAGGCATCCGCATATCCATGAGGATCAGATGGGGTTGCCAACTTTGCCAAATGGCGATCGCTTCTTTACCATTTTGGGCAGTCTGAACTTCAAAGCCCACATGACTTAATAAATGCAACATCAATAAGCACTGATCCCGTTCATCATCAACAACTAAGATGCGATGAACCGGTTGATCTGGAGCTAACCCAATGATCGCTTGTAGAGGACGAATAGAAATAATAGATTCAGCTTGTCCTAGCTGCAAGGGAATCTCAAAAAAGAAGGTACTCCCTATCCCCACAGTTGAGTTTACCTTTAATTGACCTCCCATTAATTCAACAAAGTGTTGACTGATCGCTAATCCTAACCCTGTTCCTTCTTGATCGTTATGCCCAGAATCAGAAATCAGAGTTAATCCCTTACTTTGGACAAACGGTTTAAACAAAACTTCGATATTTTCAGGAGCAATACCGATCCCCGTATCAGCCACACTAAACCGGAGATTATGTTGATTGGGATCGCTGGCTAATGTATCCGATAGCATGACTTCTAGGGTAACTGAACCTTGAGGGGTGAATTTAATGCCATTATCCACCAAATTCAGGAGAATTTGTCCTAATTTTTTTTCGTCTCCATAAATATATTGAGAGACTCTATTTTCAACTTTTATGTTCAGTTCTAACCCTTTAAGACGAGCTTTAAGCTGCAATATGTTTTTGAGCTTCTCTACACTTTTGAGTAAATCAAAATGAGTATAATTCAAGGAAATTTTCCCAGACTCTATTTTAGACATTTGTAGGACATCATTGATTAAGTTAAGGAGATGTTCCCCACTTTGATTAATTATTTTGAGTTGTTCTTGCTGAATAGAAGATAACGATCCATCACGTCCCATAACTTGTGCAAATCCTAAAATTGCATTGAGAGGAGTCCGGAATTCATGACTCATTTTTGCTAAGAAGGAGCTTTTCGCTCGATTAGAAGCATCAGCATGATCTTTAGCAATTTTTAGTTCTTCAGATTTGGTCTGAATTTGATCGACTAATTGCAACTGTTGAATTCCCAGACTAATCTGGTGGGCAATATACATGGCCACTTGAATTTCATCTTCTTGCCATTGACGAGGATGTTTATTTTGATAAATCCCTAATAATCCCCAAAGTTTTTGAGAGGAAAACAAGGGAATAATTAGATAAGATCTAGCTTGTATTTTTTCGATAAACTTCAGATACTCAACTTGAAATCCTGCTTGATAAATATCGGTTATGCATAAGTATTGATAGTGAGGATAAGGCGGGATGTCTAACCCAATCAGTCTCAAAGGATGAGGGTATTGACTTGGAGTATCGACCCAGAATTTAATGGCACAACTTTCATCATTGATTAATTCGGAAGAACCAGAAATCCGATCTCTCATATCAATGAGAGAATTCCATTGTGAATCCACAGAATCAGCAATAAATTGACCGCTCCAATCTGGATTTAATTGATAAATGGCAACTCGATCGCTATTAAATAAATTTCGGATTTCATGGGTAGTTGATTTTAAAATTTTATCGAGATCTAATAGAGGTTGCATCTGTGCTAATATTTTAGCGATAGACCGTTCTTTTTTGGCTATTTTCTCTAATTTTTCTTCAGAAATCTTGCGTTCTAATTCTGCTTCTGCTCGGGCTGAAAATATATCAAGAATGACTTGCTTTTGGGAGTCTATCTCCAATGGTCTTGTATCTAATATCGCCAGATAACCAATAATTTCTTGATGGGTGTTTCTTAAGGGTAAACCCCAATAGCTTTTGGCTTTAAGTCTGGAAATTAGTGGATGATTTCCAAATTTTTCTTGTAATTCATCTCGATAGTAAACTGATTCTCCGGATAAAATTTGATCGCAAGGGGCATCTAGAGTTTCAAATTCATCAATTTTCTCTACTTCTGTAGAATTCCAAAATGCTAAAATATTGACTTTGCGAAGTTTGGGATCGGAGACTTTGGCCAGTAAAGCGTATTTGACTTGTAAAAGATTGGCTAAATATTGAGTACAACTATTAAAAAATTCATTTCCAGTAGCAGAAGCAATACCTTCGGCAATCAACTTTAACCCTAACTCCCGTTGCTTTTGTGCGGTGATATCAACACCAAAGGCTTGAATATCAACTAAAGTTCCCCAATGATCGACAATGGGTTGATTGGTCCACCTTAACCATCGATGTTCTCCTGTCCCTGAGCAATACTTATATTCCCAACTTTTTGGATTTAGAGTAGTTAAGAGTTCGAGAATATTCTCGTCAACTTCTTCGACTGACTGGGTATCAACTAACCATGAGTTAAGCTTTTGTCCGATTAAGTCTTCAGCATTATGATTGAAAAAATGACAAAAGTATTGATTGACAAAAGTAAGTTCTGTGTTGGGTTTCCAGCGACAAATCAAAACATCTTTTTGGACTTCAATCAGTTCTCGATATCGCCGTTCACTCTCTTTGAGTGCCCATTCTATTTTATGGGTTTCTGTGATATCTTCTACCATGCCAAAAACAAATTGGATTTCATCTTTATCTTGAATCGATGAAACCGTCAGTCTTCCCCATCTGATCTCCCCATTTTGGTGAATATAGCGTTTTTCGACTTGATAAGATTGAATCCTACCGAGTAATAAATTTTGAAAGTGGGGGTCATTTTGATAGTCATCGGGATGAATAATATCTTTAATCTGAAGGTGTTGAAGGTCTTGTGAGGTATAGTTGAGGAATGATTCAAAGGCGGCATTGGTTTGTAAAATCTGACCCTCTAAAGTGGTGATATATATGCCAATACCCGCTTGTTCAAAAATGGCTTGAAACCGGGCTTCACTGTGTTGAAGGGCGGTGGTTATGGTTTCTAGAGGGGTAATATCTCGAACAACTAATAGGACGGTTTGGTGAGATAAGGGGGAAATTTTAGCGGACAACCAAATCCGTCGATCGCCAATCATGAGGTGATATTGAAGGGTTTGGGTTTCTCGGGTGGCGATCGCCTGTCGGATAGCCGTTAAGTGGGCATCTGCTTGGGCTTCGGGTAAACAGTCATACAAGCTTTTATATAATTTACTTTCTGGCGGTTTCTGGAGAAATAAGGGATTATTGGTCATGAATTTCAGACAAATCCCTTCCTGGTTATACACCATGACTACATCATCCATAGCCATGAGCATAGCTCTTTGCTCGGCTTCAATCTGTTTTTGGCGGATTACAGTTCCAAGTTGGGAGGCGATCGCCGAAGCAAAGGCCAATAATTGATGGGATTGATGGTGAAAATCTAAGGTGGAGATTCCCGACAGAAATAGCACCAACACCGCAACGACCTTTTCTTGCTGTTGCTCTGCTGAGACGGAGAAAATGGGAATCCACAACCCTTGCTGGATATGACACAGAGCAGCTAAATTCTCGTGTTGACAAATTTCCGGCGATTTCTCTGGCACATCCGGCACATATTGTGCCTTTCCCGTTACCCAAACTTTCCCCAGCAAACCGGTTCCACTCCTCCAAGTTTGGCCTTGACACACTAAGCGAAACCGTTCTAAATGACCCAATACTTCTGGCGGTTCCTGTTTATGACAGTACCAGGCTGGACTGAGGGTTAAACTGCGACCATCATCACTCGGTAGCCAAGCTTCACCGTAGCTCCAACCGCTGGCTTCACAGAGATGTTCTAGGGCAGATTGAAGGGCACTCTCAAAATCCGGAGATCGGCTAATCGCTTGAGTCACCTTAAGTAATAATTGAGTCTCCTCTTCTGCCTGTTGCCGTTTCAGAGCCGTTTGTCGAATCCCAATCCACTTGCCTAACCCTTGAGCCATCAGCTCTAGAATTTCTTGAGCTTGAGTATCTAATGTATTTAGGGCATCATGAGTTGACCCAAACACCAAAACACCATAAAGTTCATCCTGTACCCAAATGGGTGTACCAATAAACGATTCCAACGTGTAGTGCCCCAAATGGAGGGGCTTTTGTTGTCTAGACCCCTGATGGGGTTGTTCATGGGTTATGGTTTGTTGCCTGCGAATTACCCAATCTAAATAAGTATCTTGAAAGTCGAGTTTCGAGCATCGACTGATACCGTCCAGGGTGGATTCCACAGCATCAATCACATACAGATCCTCTTCTATGTGACCAATCAAGCCAACCGAACATCCTAAAATAGAGCATCCCGTTTGCAGATAATCCCGAAACAAAGCTTCAATCGTGCGATAATGGGATGTATCTAAACGGTGTATCTGTTTCAGATGAAAGCTAAAGCGCTCCAGTTTGGCTTCCATCAAATGACGATATTCAATTTCTTCTTGTAGACGTAAATTCTGAGTGAGCAGTTTTTGTTGGGTTTGAGAGGCTCTGACATGATAGTCAATCCGGGCAAGCACCTCAGACTTTAGAAAGGGTTTAGTCACATAATCAACCGCTCCGACTTCAAAGGCCCTCACCTTATCGATTTCTTCTCCTAGGGCACTAATAAAAATAATCGGGATATCTTGGGTTAAGGGATCGGCTTTCAGCAAGGAGCAAACTTGATAACCATTAAGTTCTGGCATTAGAATGTCAAGTAAAATCAAGTCAGGAGGCATTGCTTTAGCACCCGATATTGCCAATGCACCTGTGACTGCCGATCGCACCTTATAGCCCTCTTGAGAGAGCATCTTAGCAAACAAATGCAAGTTGGCTGGGATATCATCAACCACAAGGATATTGGGTTTAACTGAGATGGGTTCCTGCTTAATCATCAGCGATCGATCAGACAATGAATGCAAAATGGGAACTTGGCTTGAGAGACAGAAACAGAACGATTGTGAATCTAAAGTTATTTTTGATTCATAACATATCTGTGATTGCCCTCTATTGTAAGTCTCTATGGATATTTTTGCCATAAATTCAGTTGATCTTAGAAGACAAAATAAGAATCCCCCTATAGACGTTCAGAAGTTTTGTTGTTTTTAAAAATCCATCGAGTGCTAAATTTATGACTTCTAATCGAGTTATCCTCTGTGTCGATGATAACCCCATTATTTTAGATAGCTTAAAGCGACAGCTGAAAGCATGGTTGACCTACGGTTATTTTATCGAGCAAGCTGAAAGCGGAATGGAAGCTCTAGAAATTGCTGAAGATTGTTTGTTGGATCAAATGGATATTGCTTTAATTATTTCCGATCATATGATGCCGGAAATGTCGGGCGATGAGCTATTAATTAGAATCCATTATTTATCTCCAAAAACATTGAAAATCTTATTAACTGGTCAAGCCAGTGCCGATGTTGTGGGACGAGTGGTTAACTATGCTAAGTTATATCGATATATTGCCAAACCTTGGGATGAGGAAGATCTGAAGTTGACGGTCATTGAGGCATTACGCAGTTATGACCAAGATCAAAAATTAGCCCAGCAAAATCAAACCTTACAACTGATCAATACAGAACTCAGGGAACTGAATCAGGACTTGGAGAAAAAAGTTTATCAAAGAACCCAAGAATTGGAACTGGCAAAACAAGCCGCAGAATTGGCAAATCGGGCTAAAAGTGAGTTTTTAGCTAATATGAGTCATGAGCTGAGATCCCCTTTGAATGTGATTTTGGGCTTTTGCCAATTAATGGGTCGTTCTCCTATTTTACCAGCGGAACATCAAGAGAATGTTCGGATTATGAATCGGAGCGGTCAACATTTATTAACTTTGATTAATAATGTTTTGGATTTGTCTAAAATCGAATCGGGAAGAGTCACTCTAGACGAAGGCTGTTTTGATTTTAGGAGTCTAATTGATGATCTAGAGGATATGTTTAAGCTCAAAGCAGAGCAAAAAAATATAGAATTAATTTTTGTTATTGGTCGAGAAGTTCCAAACTACATTTGTGCAGACCAAGTCAAATTGCGTCAGGTTTTGATTAATTTACTCAATAATGGAATTAAATTCACTCAAAAAGGGCAAGTTTTCCTTCGTGTTTTAGCCATCGAAAATGAAGAATTGAGTGCCTCAAAAAAAGTGGCTCTGCAAGTGGAAGTAGAAGATACTGGCCCTGGAATAGCTCCAGAAGATCGGCAAAAGCTATTTGAGGCATTTGTGCAAAGTGAAACAGGGAAAGTGTCTCAAGAAGGAACGGGTTTAGGCTTGACGATTGCCCAAAAATTTGTTCGGTTAATGAACGGTACAATCACCCTTAAAAGTCAAGTGGGTTATGGGAGTAAATTTCAGTTTACGATTGAAGTCTGTACGGTTGATGCAAATGAAGTCGTCCCGAGCAGTCGAAGTCGTCGAGTAGTGGGTTTAGCACCAGAACAGTCTGTGTACCGAATTTTGATTGTGGACGATCAGTGGGAAAATCGGCAACTTTTGTTACAAATTTTAGAACCGATCGGTTTTGAAGTAAAAATGGCAGAAAATGGACGAGAGGCGATCGCCATTTGGGAAAGTTGGAAACCTCACTTAATTTGGATGGACATCCGGATGCCAGTGATGAATGGAGATCAAGTAACTGAGCATATTAGAGCGAATACACCAGCAACCGATCAATCCCCTATCATTATTGCCTTAACTGCAAGTATTTTAGAAGACGAACTTGATCGGGTAGTCAGGGTAGGGTGTAATGATTGTGTACGGAAACCCTTCACAGAAGCTCTAATCTTTGAAAAGATTGCCCAATATCTAGATGTAGGTTATATTTATGATTATCATTTAGAACAGCCAAGGGAAAAATTAATCACTACTTCTCTATCCCCATTTATTCTCACAGCCCATAGCCTCAAGGTTATGCCCAATCAGTGGCTAAAGACATTATATCAGGCAGCAGATGCCATTGATGATGATCGGCTTTTACAGTTGATTGAGCAAATTCCTGAGCAGCATTTTGCTTTAGCTAACGCCCTAACTGATTTAGTAAAAACCTTTCGCTGCGATCAAATCCTAAGTTTGATTGAAGAGAGCGATATTGATATTCTTGATTAAGATGAGGAGCTAGTTTGTAAAAACTGTGGATACTTACAAAGGGAATATTTTAATTGTTGACGATCAACTGGAAAATCTCCAGGTATTATCTAAAACTTTATCTGAGGCTGGATATAAAGTTAAGGGAGCTGTGAAAGGAGAAATGGCTCTCAGAGCTTCGCGAGCGGGAAATCTGGATTTAATCCTTTTAGATATTAAATTACCGGATATGAATGGTTATGAAATTTGTCAGGAGCTAAAAAAAGACGAACAGACTCAGAATATTCCCATTGTCTTCCTCAGTGCGTTAGATGAAGTTTTAGATAAAGTCAGGGCGTTCCAAGTTGGAGGGGTAGATTATATTACTAAACCGTTTCAGGTGGAAGAGGTTTTAGCCCGTATTGAACACCAATTAACGATTCGACGATTGCAAAACCAGCTAGAAGCGCAAAATAAAACTCTGCAACAGGAAATTCAAGAACGTAAGAAAGCTGAAGAAGAGGCCGCAGCAGCGTCTAAGGCGAAAAGTCAATTTTTAGCGAATATGAGCCATGAACTCAGAACGCCTTTAAACTCTATTTTAGGGTTTACTCAAGTGATGCTTCGGGATTACCAAACTAATGATGAACAGCGAGAATATTTAGAAATTATTAATCGAAGCGGCGAACATTTATTAGATTTGATTGATGATATCCTTGATTTATCCAAAATTGAAGCAGGAATTATTCATTTAAATGAAAAAGACTTGGATATCTACTATTTACTAGATGGCTTAGAGGATTTGTTTGAAATCAAAGCAGAATCTAAAAACATCCATCTAGAATTTAATGTTGATCCCCAAGTTCCACAATACATCAAATCAGATGAGCAAAAGCTACGGAGTTGCTTGATTAATTTGATCGGCAATGCCATTAAATTCACAGAATTTGGTCAGGTGAAACTAAGTGTAACGCTACAACAGAACAGGGGTCATCATGGGAATATTGAATTCAAAGTGAGTGATACAGGCCCAGGGATAATACAGGAAGAACAACAGGATTTATTTAAGGCTTTTGTCCAAACGTCAACCGGGATAAGTTCTGCTCAAGGAACTGGTTTGGGTTTGTCGATTACTGATAAATTTGTCCGTTTAATGGGAGGAGAAATTTCCGTTAGCAGTGAAGTAGGAAAAGGAACAGTATTTGTGTTTGATATTCCCCTGAAATTAGGCCATCAATCTTTACCTAATTTCAGGGAAAGGGATACTCGCCAAGTCGTAGAGTTAACTCCCGATCAAAAGATGTACCGTGTTTTAGTTGTTGATGATACCCCAGAAAATCGCAAGCTGCTGGTTAAGTTACTTTCCCCTGTGGGTTTTGAAGTGATTGAAGGGACGAATGGTCAAGAAGCGATCGCTCTTTGGGAGAGTTGTAAACCTGACTTGATTTTCATGGATACTCGGATGCCTGTAGTCGATGGCTTAGAAGCGACTCGTATTATTCGGGAGCAAGAACAGCAGCAGGGTCTAAAATCAACAGTGATTATTGCCTTAACTGCTAGTGCTTTTGAAGAAAGACGTACAGAAATTATACAGGCTGGTTCCGATAATTTTATTTGTAAACCCTTTAAAAGTCAGGTGATTTTTAATAGTTTATCTCGTTATTTAGAGGCTTCTTACATTTATGAAGCGATGCCAAAATCTAGAAGGAAGCTTAAAAAACATCGGTTACGCAGCGATCGCTTCTGGGGAGAACAGTTTACTCAAATGTCACCAACCTGGGTACAGACTCTCTATTCTACTGCAAGAGAAGTGAATGAAGAAAAAGTTGAATTTTTGATCAAATCAATTGCCCCGACTCACCCAGCCCTATCTGAAGCCCTGACTGCTTTATTTGATAACTTTCGCTTAGATATTATTATGCAAGTAACCCACGATTATTTGCAGCGATCGCCCTAACCTAGTGACGATCGATAATGCCTCGTCTCGGAAGTGGTGACGAAAGAATAATAGAAGTCGAAGTTTGTCCAAACTCACTCAGTTGATTGATTATCTCCTCTAAGTGTCCCATTGAAGAGACCGTCACTTCCATAAAGAAAGAGAAGTTACCCGTGACATGGTGACACGATCGCACTTCTGGCAACGTTTCAATCAAGGTTAAGATCTGCGGATACTTCTGAGGAGTCGTGGTGAGGGCAATAATAGCAGCAATAGCATAGCCCACTTTTTCCGGGTTGACCTGGGCTTGATATCCTGTAATGATACCCGCTTCTTCCATTCGTTTTACCCGTTCGGCGATCGCTGGAGCAGACAACCCCACCTTTCTCCCTAGCTCCGCCAATGATATTCTTGCCTCCTCTTGCAAGATCTCCAGAATCCGCCATCCTGTTCGATCGAGCAGCTTTTCAGAATCAAAAGCCATTAGTCTATTTTACCTCATAATTCTCCAAAAATTTCTTCATTTTCGTTCAAATTCCTATTCAATTATGCTTTATACTTAGCTATTCTAAAACAGAGTAGGAGAAACCCATTCCCTATTCCCCATTCCCTATTTCCTAGCACTATAATTCCCCATGGAACTTTCAGTCATTCTCAAGGGATTAATCATCGGTTTATCCATAGCCGCACCCGTTGGCCCCATTGGCATTTTATGCATCCGTCGCACCTTAAGCCAAGGCAGAATCGCCGGATTAGTCTCCGGTTTAGGCGCAGCCACTGCCGATGGTTTCTACGGCTGTATTGCCGGATTTGGATTAACTTTCATCTCCAATCTTTTCATCGAACATCAAATCACATTACGCCTCATTGGTGGATTTTTTCTCTGTTATTTAGGCATCCAAACCTTTCGCTCATCTCCCAGTAAAGAAGAAGCTAAAATTGACGGCAAAAACCTATGGCGGGCCTATATTTCCACCCTCTTTCTAACCTTAACCAATCCCTTAACTATTCTCTCCTTTGCTGCTATCTTTGCCGGATTCGGAGCTGGAAATACTAACGGACACTATGGGTTAGCTCTTATCCTCGTCCTAAGTGTATTTTCTGGGTCAGCCCTATGGTGGTTCGTCCTCGTTACCGGCATTGGCTTCATGAACAATAAAATTACCCCTCATCGCTTGCGCTGGATTAACCGTATTTCTGGAGTCATTTTATCCGGATTTGGCTTAATTGCCCTCTGGAGTATCAGATTCTCATCAGGGGGATAATTTCGCCTTTTTTAACCGATTTTTCTCGTACCATTCAGTAATTTCAGGCATCCAACTTTGGAAATGGGGAAAAATATGTTCGCAGAGTTTTTGGCATTCGAGTTGAGCATCTAGCTTATATCTTAAGTCTAACAAATGCATCAGCGATCGTCCATTCAAAGAAACCACAAAATGCTGACGCACATCAAACGGAATAATCCCCCGTGCGTGTTCTTCCGATATGCCGCTCTCCACCATCTGCTGATACCGTTTTGCCGCTTGCAAACACCACTCTAAATCCGATTGTCGCTGTTCTTCGGTATAAGTATAATGCTTGCCTTGACGATTACTATATTCTCCCACTGGACGCAGGTAAAACACCTCTTCAATCGGTTTTAATCCTTCAGCCGCTTGTACAATCCGAGACCCTGTATAGCGGTTAGAGTTATGAACCACGAGACCATTAGCCACAAAGTTATGCCAGTTTCCCGCGACTTCTAAATCATAGGTCATTTGCTCGCCTAAATACTCCACTTTGACAATCTTGATGGGATGAGCTTTGAGTTTATAGCGCTCCGCGCTAGGGAATAGGGAATAGGGAATAGGGAATAGGGTTGTGGTACATGGTTTTGATGATTCAACACTATATTTACTCATAGCACTTTGCGCTGTATTCCCAGAAGAATTCGTTTGATAATTCGTAGAAAAACCGGCGGTAACTTTCTCTTCCATCCCAGCTTTTTCCCGATACAAGCCATTCCCAGTGACCGGAATTCCATTACACATAACCGCAGCGTCTTTAGTCATGTTAATCACATGACCATCCTTTCCAGTCACTAATCCCACTGCTTCACCCATGGTTTGCCAACCTCCTGAAGTGAATAGACGATGATTGATGGTACAATCGAGTGTTTTTCCAGTTTCTAAAGTTATCCGATAAACGGGTTGAATCCCTTGACAGATAACTTGTTCAATATGTCCAACTTCAAACAAACCAGTGTCCTCGTTTAAGACTCGTAACCGCATCTTCTGGAGTCTCTTTTTACAATCACGGCGATATTCTCCAGGGGGTTCACCTTTTCGACCCCTAATTTGTCTTGAACGAATTGCTTTTTCACCATTGTGCCAGAGGTCATATAATTCTCCGATGGTTTTTCTCAGCTTTTTGCTGCTTTCACCATTACAATTGACAAAGGTGACTTCTGTATTGGCAGCTAGACATTGTACATCGAACGAAATTCCTACCCGATGAGTCCGTACCTGTTGCATAACACTGTGGGGAAAATAACCACAGTTTAAAATGATTTGAGGATGCTCTAAGGGGCCATAATGTCCGCGACCGCCTGATAATAAATGTTTGACAATCAGTTTCCCGGCTTTCAATTCGTTTGGCCACTTTTCTCGCTCATCGTAGACTAGATTTTCACTATAATCTTGATGCATCGCCGCATAGATGACTTGCTGGGGATTGGGGGTTTTAGCAATGACTTCAACTCTAAATTTATCCATGATTGAAAAGGTTAGATTAAGCCCTTTTTTCTTTGATATTGCAACTCATCAATCCTTGATAGGCAAGGGGATGGTGCCCTTTGTTAAGGGCAGCTTCATAAAGAAAGGGTACAGGCCAGATTGAATCCTAAAAAATGACGACCTTAGAATATCATAGTTTCTAACTGTTTAACCTCGTTTCCAGGAGAGCCACCAATTAAGAATTGTTTTCGACCAATAAGATTGATGGAATTGCTGAATTTGCCAGCGATCGCCCACTCTTGTCAGCAGTTGTGATACACTGCCGAATACCCCCGGGCTATCTTGGAGCGCTTGCAACTTCAGTCGATGACGAATAGCTAGACTCAGGGGTTGGATCAACTCTTCTGCTCTGGTTCCCAACACTGTAGCACCTAGAATTGTGCCATCCGGTTGTATCATCACTTTAATAAACCCGGTAATCTCCCCAGATAAAACTGCCGCTGGATTGGTCTTTAAATCTTCTTGAATCACCTGCACCTTATCTCCATATCGCCCCCTTGCGCTGGCTTCAGTTAATCCCACTCTAGCTAAAGTGGGCTGGCTGTAGACCGTATAGGGTAACTGTTGATAATCAATCGTAAAGAATGGTAAAAATAAGGCGTTTTTAGTGGCGATTTTTGCCTCATATAGGCTAAGATGAAGTAATGAATATCCACCCAAACTGTCCCCACAAGCATAAATTTTGGGATTTGTAGTTTGTAGTTTGTAGTTTACTCTTAAACCCCGATCGCCCCATTCCACGCCGAGAAACTCCAACGTTGGAGTAGGAAATGGCAAAGCAGGAGGAGTAACTAATAACACGTTATCGACGGCGATCGCCCGATTTCCCACTTGCAACCAAGTTTGTCCCTCAATCGGTCGTGCTTGAGTCACCTGGGTTTCCAGTAAAATCTCCACACCCAACGCCTTCAGTTGAGCTTGAATCAGGTTAGACGCTTCCGGTTCTTCCTGGGGCAAAATACAGGAATTTTCGGTAATCAGCGTTACTTGAGACCCCAACTCTTGAAAGACTTGCGCCCACTCAATCCCACGGGGATCTGATCCAATAATCGCCAAAGACGAAGGAGGTGACTTCAAGCTCACCAGTTGCTTTGGGGTTAGATAACCCGTACTCGCTAACCCCTCAATCTCAACCCTGGGCTGGGTTTCCGGAGCCAGCAAATAGGCAGAAGAGAGCAAACGACGGTTGCTTAAGGCGATCGCAATTTGTCCCTGTTTTTCCTGAAACTCCGCCCATTCCTGCACCAAATCAATTCCCAACTGCTCTAGAGCTGGCGGAGAGTCCATCAGCGCTAAGGTCTCCACTCCAGTTTGTACCCATTGACACAACCCTTGATAGGATAGATCCTCAGCATCCCTCATCAGATCGAGCCGATTTTGCCCCTGTCGCAACGGTAGGGGCAACGTTAAACCATCCTCGAAACCATAGCTAAGAGAAGTCTCTGGTGGCACAATCAGGGCAACCCTAGCCTTTCGTTGCGCCGCCATAACCGCCGCATAGGTTCCCGCTGGAGAACCCCCCCAAACAATCAGATCGTAGTCAACAGACACAATAAGCAGTTATACGAGAGTGGACACAAGCAACAAAGTTAACTCTTGAGCGTCTATATTTCCTGACTAATCTACCCCATCCATTGACAAGCAACCTTGCCAAACTTCTACAATAGAGCCATCCTCAATCCGAACTGTCCCGAACTTCAATTCCCTTGTGGGAAAAAGAACGTGACCCGGGGAATTGACGGATTTAGCAGAAGTAGACAGAAGAGGGAACTTATAGATAACATCTTTAGAGCCTATTGTATTCTAGCGGTACACTAAAACAACGTCTTCACGATCAAGAGGTGCTTGCCTCTCCCTTGCTTCAACTTCGTCCTAACCTATGACTCGTGTGAATAAACCCAACTCTGACCAGAATACCAACCCGACTCCCGAAAATCCTTGGATTGAAGGACTCAAAACCATTGGACTGGCAGCCCTTCTTGCCATTGGGATTCGTCATTTTGTCGCCGAAGCCCGTTATATTCCCTCCGGGTCAATGCTACCCACCTTACAGTATGAACCCACCCACGATCGCCTCATTATTGATAAACTCGGCTATCGGTTTGGCGATCCTAAACGGGGGGATATCATTGTGTTTTCTCCCACGGACAAGATGAAGGAAAAGGACCCCAATTTCAAAGATGCCTTAATTAAGCGAGTCGTTGGTTTACCGGGCGATAAAATTGAGATTGTAAATGGGCAAGTTTATATTAACGATCAACCCTTAGATGAAAATTATGTAGCTTCCGAGATTAACCCCTCCGCCCAGATCAACGATACATCCGATCATCAATTTACAACTGTAGATGTTTGTCCTCCCGATCAACGATTTTTGGATCAACCCCAAATTGTGCCTCAAAATTCCTATGTGGTTTTAGGTGATAATCGCAATAGCAGTTATGATAGTCGCTGCTGGGGGGCAGTACCGCGCAAAAATATTATTGGTCGTGCCGTGCTTCGCTTTTGGCCGTTGGGACGTTTTGGAACCTTGGATGGAGTCCCCATTTATCCAGAAGGAGAAGGGTAATTAATGCTGTAGGGGCGAAAAAAAATTTGCCCCTACATAAGATTTTCTACAAAGTTTCTAACAGGGATTTTTCATGCTCGCTCACCCAAGTCTTGAGGGTAGATGGGGAATATTTAGGCATCAACCATTTGCCAAATTGGGCAT
>NZ_JAGHZN010000061.1:0-99072 GCF_017746735.1 Roseofilum sp. Guam
TTAATTTCACCTGTTGCGTTTTGGGTTGAATGAGAATATTTGCGGGTTTAATATCTTTGTGGATCACTTGTTGCCGATCGAGTTCTTGTAGGGTATCAGCGAGTTGGATGGCAATATCTAAACAAGTTCCTAAATCTAACGATCCATTTTCGGTTAATGTTTTATCTAGAGAGATAGCTCCTTCCTCGGGCATAACTAAGGCGTAACCATTACCATAGCGCTCCAAGCTTAGGGGGACGACAATGCCCGTTGAGTTGAGGTTTTTAGTGATGCCATACTGGTTGCGAAATTGTACCAGTTCGCTAAAACTGGGGTAGGAGTTGCGTAATAATTTGATCGCGACATTTAGGGAGTCGGATAGGCGTGTTCCTTGATAGACTAGGGTTCGCTCTCCTTCATAAATTTTTGAGCCAATTTGATAGCCAGGAAGTGTTGGAGTCATGAGATTGGAGCTTTTTTGCTATTCTCTTATGGTAATGATAGATATTTTATTCGCTTCAACTTCGGGATCGCCATCTCCTCTTTTAGCTGTGGTATCTAATCTAGAAGGGAATCGTTGTTTCCAGAGCAGTAACTCTCCATTCATTTTCTTTAATCTCTTGAATATCTCCATCTTGCACAAGTTCGAGTAATTGTTCTAAAATCTCTTGACTTGGAGGCACGATCGCTTCCAAATCCCCTTGGCTTTCAGGGTCGCGCTCTTGATAGATCCACTCTAATTTCAGAAATTCCTGTAATGCTTTGAGTAATTGGTCGGCTTGCACGGGTTTGGGTAAAAATACATTGGCTCCCGCATCGATTGCCTCCTGTTGATTGCTCTCAAAAATACTGGCAGAAGAGGCTATAGTCACGATATTCTCAAAGGTTTCTGAGGTACGGATCGCCGACAGCAATTCATAACCATTCATCTCCGGCATCATTAAATCGGTGATGACGGCATCCGGTGGGCTTTTTTGCATGTTCTCCCAAGCCTCCCGACCGTTTTCTGCTTCGGTCACTTCAAAGCCGATAGGTTCGAGCAAACTGACGACCACCGACCGATTTTCCCAGCGATCGTCTACCACCAGAATGTGGCGTTTTTCTCCCTGATAGCTGGCGATCGCCCCTTGCTCGACGGTTTTGGCAATCGCGACCCATTCTCTCGATTCCGGGATTTCCATCTCGAACCAAAAGGTACTCCCCCGACCCAATTCACTTTTAACTTGCAATCGAGACCCCATTAATTCGACGATCTGTTGGCTGATAGAAAGCCCTAAACCCGTTCCTTCTGTCTGTTTCTGGCGATCGCCCACTTGCTCGAAGGGTTGAAAGATGGTTTCGAGTTGTTCCGGTTTCATCCCCGCTCCGGTATCGATGACGGAAAAACGGAGGTGGTGGCGTTCGGCAGAGGGGGACTCTAAGACCTCTACAGTGAGGTTGACGGAGCCGCGATCGGTAAATTTGATCGCATTGCCCAAAAGATTAATCAACACCTGTTGCAGGCGTTTTTCATCGATGACAACGGCTTCGGGTAAATTTTCTGGGGGATGATAGATAAATTCTAAGCCCTTGCGATCGGCACGGATGCGACAGATTTCAACGACCCCTTGTAGGAAGGCGGGGAGATAAGACGCATTGGGATTAAGTTCGAGTTTGCGCGCTTCAATTTTGGCCAAATCCAAAATATCGTTAATCAGGTTCAACAGGTGAGAGCCGCATTGATGGATAATACTCACCCCCTGTTTTTCCCTGTCGCCTAAAGATAGGGAGCGATTGAGGACTTGAGTGTAGCCGAGAATGCCGTTGAGGGGGGTTCGCAACTCGTGGCTCATGCTGGCAAGAAAGTCGCTTTTGGCTTGGTTGGCGCGATCGGCAGCGAGTTTAGCCGTTTGAAGTTGTTGGGTGCGCTCTGCTACCTTGCTCTCAAGCGTAATAAACGCATCTTGAAGTTGGCGAGTCATTTGAGTAAAAGCGGCAGCCAATTGGCCGAGTTCGTCTTCTCGTTGAGTATCGAGAGCAACATTAAACTGTCCTGCTGCAACCTGTTGCGTTGCTCCGAGTAATTCCCGAAGTGGTGTGGCAACTCGTTGGCGCAGGACGAGTAAGAGCAGCAAAACTTCTAAAACCAAGGAAGTCAAGCTAATAAATAAGAGAAACCAAGTTGCCCTGAAGGCTTGTTCTCGCAGGAGAGACTCCGGATAAACAGTAATGAGATACCAGTTCGGCCCGTGCAGTCGAGCGATCGCCAAATATTCGCGATCGCGACGATTGTAAACTACGCTATTGGCCCGAGAGGTCTGTCCGGCCAGGGCAAAGAGCCGCAGGAGATGGGCATCTCCTGCGGTTTGCACACTTAAATTTCCTGCCTCGGTTTGAATTTGTGCCATTAAATTCGGCTCGGCAATTAACTGACCGTCAGGACGAACCAACAGGTTATAAGTCCCTTCTAAATGGTCTTCGATGACCCGATGGAGCAGATCGTTCAAGACAATATCGTGTTCGATCGACCCCAAATGACGGCCATCGGAGTCATCAATAGGAGTCACTGCCGACACCATCGAATCATGGGTAACCGGATCGGTATAGACTCCAGTCCACAAAGTTTTGCGTTCGGGATTGTGCTGCCAATCTCCCAGATAAACCGATTCTAGCGCTGTCATATCCAAGTCGCTTTCCGCCGTCAGTCCCCAAGGTGCCTTGGGGTAAAATGTTGTTGTTCCGCCCTCGGGCAATGCGATATAGGTACTGAAAAAGCGATCGCGCCACCCGATCCCATAGCGTTCGACTAAGTCATAGCTGAGGGTCATGCGCTTTTGAAAATCCGGCGTTAGGGTTACGCCTCTCTGGATGAAGGATGTGGCGTGATGGTTCGGGTCAAAGTCTTGAAGTTCAATATCTTCGGGAAGATTGCGGATTGTCCCATCCGTCCAAGGAAAAAAGTGGCGATCGAAGCGTTGTTGCCAGTCGATTGGTGAATCTGCGGTAAATTCTTCGAGAAAGTCATCGTGCAGGAGAATGTGATTATCTTCTGCTAAGACAAAGATGGTTTCTTCTCGCTGGGCGCGCTCGGTAATATAGCTCAGTAGATTAGCTCGAGTATCTTCGGCCAGTTGAGACATGAGATGCCAGTAACTAATAGCCGAAATGGCAATGACGACCAATGCCAGTCGCAAACCCATATTAACCAGGGTATTGAACGTCAAGGATTTGTTGTATTGCTCGCCAGCCTCAAAGGGAGAGCTAAAAAGTTTTTTGAGAAAGAGAAAGACAATTGCAACATTCCTTCCCTTGTTTTTGATGCTTACCATAAAATTTTAGCCTCTTAACTCAAAACGATATTTTCTTTTAATCAAAAACCATTTAACTGATGTGTCTTTTATAGGGAATTTGAATACAGCAGTTTCCTCTGCTATGAAGTACATTAATGACGGTTTTTAACGATAGCTAGAATAGCTCAAAGCGCCACCGAGTCTGTTGTTTGTTCCCCCCATCCCCCCATCACAGCGCAAAGCGCTGTATCTATTCACGATCGCCGAGGGGCATTTCGATTGCAAAGGTCGTTTCTTGTCCGATTTGAGATTGCACGGTAATACTTCCCTGATGCTTTTCCATCACAATTTGATAGGCGATCGCCAGGCCTAAACTGGTTCTTTTACCAATGGGTTTGGTGGTCAAAAAGGGTTCAATGCGAGGGTGCTTTCTCGGTCCATTGCAACCCGAAAGGGTCATCCTTCCACGGTTAGAGCTTCAGACAGGACGGCGAGATTGTTAGAATGGTCATCTACAATTAGGATGAATCCGGAATTCGTGTTTTTTGACACAACCGTATTTCTCCAACGATGATGCAGCACCTTGTTCTCTTCCGAGAGATATCTCGATCCCCTCCAACCGCCCTCAAAAAGGGGGATGAATAGGGGCTTCAAAACCTACTGTCCATCAATACAGCTTCGATCGCTTAGAATTTTTGTCAAGCTCAGTAAGATCATCATTGTTTTATTGTTAAATTCTATAAATATAATAAGTAGTCTAGAAAAAGATTGTGAAAATCTTGTGAAGATTGGTCTCAAATTGATGATTTGATAGAGAAAGAATGACCGATCAATGGGAATAAAAAACTCCGATTGACTGCGTCTTTTTACTTAGTTTCAACCCACAGAATATCGGCTTTATTTTACAGACAGAGAAACAACCAATTCCGTCCCTTTACCTAATTCCGAATTACAAATGATCGCCCCACCATGTTTTTCTTCCACGATAGACTTAGCGATCGCCATTCCTAACCCCGTTCCTTTACCCACTGCTTTAGTCGTAAACCCTTGCTCAAAGATACGTTCTTTAACTTCATCTGGCATCCCCATACCATTATCGGCAATGCAAATGGTGACCTCCTGGGCTGTCGCTGAGGTGCTAATCTTAATCTGATTGGCAATCTCGTCAAAACTTCGTCCTTGGTTGCCCTCATCTAACGCATCAATCGCATTAGCAATCAAATTCATAAATACTTGGTTGAGTTGTCCCGGAAAACATTCCACTTCTGGCAATTCTCCATAGTCTTTGACAATTGCAATCGCTGGACGCTCATCATTAGCTTTTAGGCGATGCTTGAGAATCAGCAGGGTACTCTCGATACCTTCATGCAGATTAAACGGGACTTTATACTCCTTATCTGTGCGCGAAAACGTTCGTAAAGACCTACTAATGTGCCTGATGCGATCAGTTCCTTCTTGCATCGAATCCATCAATTGCGGTAAATCCGAGCGCAAAAACTCCAAGTCTATTGCTTCTCTTTCTGCTTGTATGATTTCACTCGGATGCGGATATTCTTGCTCATAAAGCTCCAGGAGTCCTAACAAATCTTCCAGGTAATCTCCCGCTGGTTCTATATTTCCAGCAATAAATCCCACGGGATTATTAATTTCATGGGCCACTCCTGCCATCAAGTTGCCTAAAGCCGACATTTTCTCGCTCTGCACCAATTGTAGTTGGGCTTGTTGCAGGTCTTCAAGAGATTGTTCGAGTTGATAAGCATAGTCTTGGGATTGCTTGGCGTAGTCTTGGGATTGTTCGTAGAGGCGAGCGTTTTCCAGAGAGATAGCCGCTTGGGAACAGAGCATAGAGAGTAGTTCCACCCGATCTCTGTTAAAGGCTCCAATCGCCAGATAATTTTCCAAATAAAGGATACCGATGAGCTGTCCTTGATTGAGGATAGGCGCACACAGAAAACTAAGGGGTTGTTCTTGCTGTAGATAGGGGTCCCCTGCAAACTGGAGATCGCCAGAGAAATTGTTAACGATAATTGCTTCTTTGCTGCGTTTAACCTTATTAATTACTCTCATGGGAATTTCCAACTCTTCCGATACGTCCGAGCAACATAAATCCCAGTCATTTTGACCACCTTTTTTTGCATATCGGGTAGCCATCTGCCAACCATCGGGCTGTCGCAAGAGTAGAATACCACCATCAGCTCCGGCATTTTCCATCGTTGCTCTCATCAACGCCGAGACCAACTTATCCAGGTGCATTTCGCTCGATAGAGATTGGGAAGCTTTCATCGCCGTTGCCCAATCGAGGATGAAGTCGCTTTTACTGCTACTCAAACCTGTCGTCTGCGTTAAAGTGCTAGTTACGCTTGGATCGTTCTGTAACTGTAAGTAAGGCTGTTGCAGAATGGAGGAAAGTAGCTGGGGATAGGTTCTTTCAAGTTGATCGATTTTGGCCTTTGCTCCCCAGCGGGCGTAGCCGTAATAGGCATCGGTCATGTAACCGATCGCGACCTTTTGTTTGCCCCAATCGAGATAGAATTTTGCGGCCAGTTCGTTAGCTAGCGCTTCTTCCTGGATGTAGCCATTTTCTTTCGCTCCGGCTATGGCCAAGTCGTAGTGTTCGATCGCCTTGAGTTTTTGATTCAAAACCCGATGCTTTTCTGCTGAGATTAACTGGAATTTATGAGCATAGTTCATCGGGGCATGATTGGCCCAGTCTTCCATTTTATTTTGATAAGATAATATTTTTTCATCGGCTTGTTCTTTTTCTTGATTTTCTAAGGTATGATAAACATCAAGCCATGATAAACTAGCATAAAAATAAAATATTGTGACAAAAACTTGTCCTGGAATTCCTTCCAGATATGACTCCACTTGATTACTTAGGTCGATCGCTTGGCTGCTATTGCCAAATAAATAGCAGAGAAAAAGTTTATCTATATAAAATAAAGCTAGAGAACTAAAATGATTTTCTTCCTGGTGGATAGCTCCCATTTTTTCTTCATCGTAGGTCTTCCCTTGGATCAAAGATAATGGTTTATTGCCTTCAATCAAATTCAAAACCATTTGCCGATGAAGTTCATTGAGCTGAAACATCATGGTTTGTTGAAGTTTCTCGATGGCTTGGCTATAATACAACATTTTTTTTTCTAATTCTATGAGATTAAGTCCCGATACAAAAGAATGGGCGCAATAATCATAGGCCGCAAAAGCCGCAGATTCAAAATCTCCTAACTCTAAACCTATTTGATAAGCCTCGATCAGCATTGATAAAGTTGTGTTGATATGTTTTTTCCAATGTTGAACAGAAAGGCAAACGATTTCGATCGTTTTAGCATGGAATTCTCGAGACTCAATTCGCTCCAAGAGATTCAGCGCCAAATTGCCAAAGCTGAATCCCAGATCGATATCGTTAACAATACTGCAAAGAATTAAACCATAGTTTGCATAAGCAGAACATGAAACATCTGTATTACCGTAGTTTATTGATAACTCAACCTGTTTAGCAATAATAATCGGTAGCAAGTTTGGTTGTCCTAAATAGGCTGCATTTAAAATCCCCGAAAGAATTCGCATTGCTGCTAATTGTCGTGCATCGGTTGAGATGGGCAAATCTTTTAATAATCCTATGGAATGAGGGTCAAGTTTGCGATCTAATTCAAATAAAACCCGTTCGATATCACAATCATCAGGGCATTTGGGGATTTTTATATCTAATTGGTCTAGAAATTCTAAGCCAGATTCAATCGCTGTAAATATACGTTTTTCGCTGATGGCTATCTGAATTTTAATTTCATAAGCTTTAGTTTTATCTAAAATGTCTATTGCCCGCTCACAAATCTCAGTATTCATGACTTCTGCCATCTTGAAGTCTCCATTGAGATAAGCTATTTCTGAAGCTAATTCAAACACCGATCGCACAAATTCAAAATCTTGATGCCAATCCTCTTCTGATAGCAAGGAGCGTGAGGTATCAATATATTCATAAGCTGCTGCATAGGCAGTGGAAAGTTTTGCTTTCTTTGCCGCCACCCAATTCAATTTTGCTAATTGATACTTCTCAGACAATTGGGTAATCAGGTCTAGACCGAGATTAATTTGGTTGACAATATCAAAGATTCTCTCGTCAAGATGGAAATCGGGAGTACAAGCGAGTAATTGCCTGCCAATTCTTAAATGAGTACCTTGCTTTTGCTTTTCATGGATTAAAGAATAGGCAGCTTGTTGAACGCGATCGTGTAGAAACTTATAACCAACACAGAGATCTTCAATTGAGGTCTTTCGATCCTGGTTAGCTGGGAAAAACTTATAGGTTTGGCCTAGGGGCAGAACCAATCCCTCTTGCAGCGCCCTCCATAAGGAAGCGGCCACTTCCGTCTGCTCGCGCTCGCTGACAATGGACAAAGTTTCCAAATCAAACGGGTTGCCGATACAAGCGGCTAACTTCAACACCTCTTGAGTGTCTTCCGGTAACTTGTGTAGCTCTGTGGCCATAAACTCAACCACGTCCGAAGTCAATGTCAACTGGCGCACTCTAGTTATGTAGCAGTGCCAATAGCCGAGATCGCGATCAAAGGAAATCAACCCATCTTCATGCAATCCTTTGAGAAATTGAGTAGCAAAAAAGGGATTACCCTGAGTCTTTTGATAGACTAATTCTGTCAAAGGTCGAGCTATTTGTTGGCTACAACTGAGAGTATTTTCCACCAAGCAATTGAGATCTAATTCGGTTAAGGGCGCTAGAGCGATCGTATTAATCCTCACTCCTGATTTAGCGATTTCCTCTAGAGTCAGCATTAACGGGTGGGTAGGAGAGACCTCATTATCTCGATAGGCTCCTAGCAATAGCAGATAATCCGTTTCACTCTCGCTCATCAGCAGTTTGATCGACTTCAGAGATGCCGCATCTGCCCACTGCAAGTCATCAATAAAGATCGCCAACGGATGCTCTTCGGTAGTAAAAACCTGAATAAATTTCTGAAACAATCGGTTAAAGCGATTTTGCACGGCAGTACCAGAAAGTTCGGGTACCGCGGGCTGCTTGCCAATAATTAACTCTAACTCCGGAATCACCTCAATAATCACTTGAGCATTTTCTCCCAAAGCCGCGAGAATTTTGGTCTGCCACTGGGCTAATTGAGCATCTGATTCTCCTAATAACTGCTTCATCAAATCCCGGAAAGCACTCACGAAAGCACTGAAGGGAATATTGCGCTGGAATTGGTCGAATTTCCCTTTGATAAAATAGCCCCGTTCTCGCACAATGGACTTGTGGACTTCGTTGATGACAGCGGTTTTACCGATGCCAGAGAATCCGGCAACGAGCATCATTTCCGTCTGTCCTTTGGAAACGCGATCAAAAGCCTTTAGTAAGGTTTGGACCTCGCTTTCGCGTCCGTAAAGTTTTTCTGGAATCAGGAAGCGGCTACCAATATCTCTCGTGGCCAACTCAAAGGCTTCTATTTTGCCCATTTCTTGCCATTGCTGAAGACAATTTTCTAGGTCGAACTTTAACCCCAATCCACTCTGATAGCGATCTTCAGCATTCTTCGCCAGTAATTTCATCACGATCTGCGACACTACTAGGGGAATTCCAGAAACCGGGTTTCTAACCGATGGCGGTACTGGCTGTTGGGAAATATGACAATGCACCAACTCTATAGGGTCCTTACTGGTGAAGGGTAACGTTCCTGTTAGCAGTTGGTATAAGGTCACCCCCAGGGAATAGAAGTCGCTGCGGTAGTCGATCGCCCGATTCATCCGACCCGTTTGTTCTGGGGAAATATAGGCTAGGGTTCCTTCTAGGACGTTGTAATTCTTGATTTCTTCCACTTCTTTTGGCAACAGGGAGGCAATACTGAAATCAATCAGTTGGATCTGTTGGCTCTCTGGGTGAATCAGAATGTTTGCGGGTTTAATGTCTTTGTGAATGACTCGCTGCTGCTCGAGTTCTTGCAGGATCGACGCTAGTTGAATGGCGATTTTAAAGCAGCTTTCTAAGTCTAATGACTCATATTCTACTAATACTTTATTCAGAGAAATTGCTCCCTCCTCTTTCATGATCAAAGCATAACCATTACCAACGCTCTCTAGGCTTAAAGGTTGGACAATGCCGGGATGATTCAGGTTTTTGGTAATGGCATACTGGTGACGAAACTGTAGGAGTTCGGTAAAGCTAGGGTATGAGTTACGCAGAAATTTGATGGCGACTTTTAAGGAGTCAGAAAGTCTAACCCCCCGATAGACTAGAGTTCGTTCTCCTTCATATAGATTTTCGCCAATTTGATAGCCCGGTAGTTCTAAGATCATTTCTCTAGGAATTATTGCTGTACTTGGAAGGTTATAGTGATATTTATCACCAGCAAAGATCTCGATCGCGCATAGGCAGCGATCGCTCTATGGGAATGTTTACATAATAATTAATATAGAATTTATTGGCTTTAATTGAGGGGAAGGCAGAGCGCTAATTCCGTTGCTTTTCCCATTTCAGAGTTACACGTCATGGTTCTCCCCTAAGTACAAGACAAAAGTTGTATGGGTTGAAAGAGAGAATGAGCAAAAGAGAGTGGCTCAAAGAAAAAGCGGCATCATAGGTCAAAACCATAGCGAAATAAGCTATAGGCACGGCGACCATGAGCTTCAATGATACGAATCGGCTTTTGAGCGGCCATACCAGCCTTCATCGCCCAGACAAAGGACAGAGCTAACAGAGCCAGTAGCTTAGACAGACGAGAGCCATCAGTAAAATGAGTCGATTCCAGACAAAATCCCTGGGTCTTGAGTGCCTTTTTGTCCTGTACTGAGTCTATACATACCGGATTTACTATTACAATTGAAGCCGTTTTATTTGCAGTTGCAGATAATCCTGGCTCGAGGCCTCTTACAGCGCTTTGCGATGTTATGGAGTACAGTTTTTAATATTCAAATGCATGTACCACAACCTTATTCCCTATCCCTCTTTTGTCACTCTAGGCAGAGGAAAATAAGAAATCAGGGTCAAGAGAGAGGAAAGAGGTCAAGACAAACACGATTAATCAAGGAAATTAATCGTGGGAACCCCAAAGATCAGTGAGGAATAGAAAAGACCTCTAACTAATAGAGAATTAAGTTAAAGCAAACTAATTGACTATATTTCATTAAGCGCTGCCAGCTTTCACCAAATCAACCGGCGAGCTGGGTGTATTTTTCTGGTAGTCGGTGACAATTTGTCGGAAGCGATCGCCCTCAATGGTTTCCTGGTCTAATAAAATATCAACCAATTGATCCATTAGGGGGCGATGTTCCCGTAGGAGTTTGCGAGCCTGTTGATGGCAGCGCACGGCAATTTCCCGAATTTGATGGTCAATTTGGGTGGCGACTTCCTCAGAATATTCGGAACGAGTCATTAAATCTCGGCCTAAGAATACTTCATTGCCTTCGCTTTCTAGGGCTAGAGGCCCCAAATCTGACATTCCCCACCGGGTGACCATTTCTCTGGCGAGTTTGGCTACCTGTTCAATATCACCAAAGGCTCCAGCCGTTACTTCCGCATGACCAAAAACTTCTTCTTCGGCAGCTCGTCCGGCAAGAAGGATAATAATTCGATCGAGTAGCCATCCCCGACTGAACAAACCACTATCTAAGTTTTCTTCATTCAAGATTCCTTGAGAAAATCCACCAAGTCCCCCAGATCTAGGAATAATCGTGACTTTGTTCAGAGGGTCTGCATTTTTGAGTAAAGTCCTTGATAGGGCATGGCCAATTTCGTGGTAAGCAAGCAAACGCTTTTTCTTGCTATCGAGTAAGGGTTTGAGGCTCATACCAATACTAACGCGATCGATCGCATCCTCCACTTCCAGAGGAGTTATGGCTTCCTTGCGTCGTCTGGCGGTGAGGATAGCAGCTTCATTAAGAACGTTGGCTAGATCAGCACCGGAAAATCCAGGGGTACGTCGGGCGATAAGCTCTAAAGAGACATCAGCCGAAACTTTCTTATCGCGAGCATGAACCTCTAAAATCCCTAACCGGCCTTTATACGTCGGCAAATCGACCATTACTTGACGGTCAAACCTGCCAGGACGCAAGAGAGCCTGATCCAGCACATCCGGGCGGTTCGTAGCGGCAATGATGATAATGCCACTGTTGCCTTCAAACCCATCCATTTCTGTCAACAATTGGTTGAGGGTTTGTTCCCGTTCATCATTACCTCCGCCAATACCTGTACCCCGTTGACGACCAACGGCATCAATTTCATCGATAAAGACTAAACAGGGAGCATTTTCCTTGGCTTTCTTAAACAAATCTCGTACCCGCGAAGCGCCCACACCGACAAACATCTCTACGAACTCGGAACCGGAAATGCTGAAAAAGGGAACTCCTGCTTCACCGGCGATCGCCTTAGCCATCAGGGTTTTCCCGGTTCCGGGAGGCCCGACTAATAACACTCCTCTAGGGATTTTCGCGCCAATGGCTGTAAACCGCTCCGGTTGTTTTAAGAAGGTGACGACTTCTTGTAACTCTTCCTTGGCTTCTTCCACTCCAGCGACATCATTAAACACCACTCCAGTTTTGGCTTCCATCTGGAATTTGGCCTTAGATTTGCCGAAGCTTAATGCATTGCCCGCCGACTGAGAAGAGCGCTTAATGATCATCATTAATCCGATTACCACCAACAGGATTAACAACAAATTGGCTACACTACTGACCACCATGCGATTATCCGCGCTGGCTTGTTCCCCAAACTTCACCTTATTGGCCTTGAGTTCTTCAATCAATTCAGGATTACGCTCAAAAATGATGACCTCTTGTTTGGTTTGCGATCCGTCTAAGGTCACTTGAGCGCGGTTCTTCGTGGGGTCAATTTCTACAAACTCTACCTCTCCCGCTTCAATTTTTTCCAACAATTGGGTATAACTAAGCTGCTGGGACTGAGCCTGGACTGGACGATTTAAGAGACTCCAGGTGAACAGTAAGGAACTGCTCAGGGCCAAAGTCGCGCCCAGGGACATTCCTTTGCGTTTGAAGGTTTGAGCCATAGTTTTGAATTGAGAACTGTTCATAGCGTCAGATCAGGTGGTGCGATCGCCCAAAAATAGATTAGTGGATAATTTTAGTGTAACTGGGGAATGGGGAATGGGGGAAAGGTAATAGGCAATAGGCAACAAGCGATCTCCGTGTCCCCGTGTCCCCGTGTTCCCCCTATCCCCCTATCCTCCTATCTCCCCATCCTCGGATGACTCCTTGACCGCGCAGTAAGCCGGTATTCGCTCCGGGGCAGATATATTCTAGGGGTTTATCTTTGAATATATCTAACAACCGTTCGACGCTAGTTAATTGTCGCTTCCAGTGGAAAGTTTTGCTCGTGCGTAGAGGGGTGGGATGGCCTTGGGCATTGGGGAGTAGATGGCGACCGGTAAATAAGATTCCCCCTAGGGCCCGATCGTAAAGACACGATGATCCCGGAGAATGGCCCGGAGTCCATAAGGCTTGGATTTGTTCGTCAGAAAACGTTAATTCGTGCTGGAATGGGGTTACACTCAAATTGGGTAAAAGATAAGCCTCCTGTTCTTGGATGATAACTTCACAGTTAAACATTTGTTGAATTTCACGAACTTTGGCGATCGCTCCCCGATGGGTCAAAAACAGGAACTTTACTCCTCCTTGGTTTTGTAAGAAGTCTTGGTTTGTCTGATTCCAAGCGGGACAGTCAATGAGGATATTCGCTGAGTTACCTACAATAAAATAGGAGGTTGCGCCCAAGGTCTCTCGATTAGGGGGAAAGGCAAATCGGTTTTCTAAAATAACTTTAGGTTGTTTTGGAGGCTGGCTCTGCTCCTTGGGATTTGCATGATTTAAAGATGCCATGACTTTGTTATTTCTATTGTTGCTTGGACTGATCACTTATTTTATTGTGCAGCGTGGTGTGGCCAGCAGCACAAGCACTCCGGTGTGGATCTTGTGGTTGGTGATGATGACTCCGGCCTTGGCCTGGACAGTGTGGATATGGGTTCAAGGGGAAGATCAACCGCCGCCTTTGGGGGTGATGATTGCCTTGTTTGTTTTCTCTTCTCTGTTGTATTTGTATCTGATTCAGGTCGGCCGGTCTTCGCCACCGAATCGGGATACTGCTGAGTCAGAGCAGGAGTCCAAGGTTGCCCCTCCCCCTGCCTTGACCGTGGAAGAACAGCGCCAATTGCAACAGTGTTTTCCGTGGTCTGCCTATGCTCTCCATGAGACGGAATGTAAGGGCCAGGTGGTGGTTTGTCGCGGTCAGTTGCGTACCTCTTCAGACGTAGCCTATCAGACAGTGCGGGAGAAAATCGAGGCTCACTTTGGCGATCGCTTTTTGATTGTGTTTCAAGAAGGGTTTGAAGATAAGCCATTTTTTGTCTTGATTCCCAATCCCCAGTTTCAGGCAAAATCTGCCCAACCTCGTCTGACTCGACCGATGATGGCTTTAGGATTGTTGGCTCTAACGGTCTTAACCACTACACTTATGGGAACTCTGGCTTTTTCCGATCTGGTGTCCCCAGAAGTCGAAGATAATCCCAATTTGTTGCTGGAAAATCCCAGTCTTTTGGCTCCCGGCTTGCCTTATGCGATCGCCCTCATGACCATTTTGGGTATCCATGAGTTGGGCCATTATCTCATGGCTCGTCGATACAAAATTAAGGCGACTCTGCCCTATTTTATCCCCATTCCTTTTTTCCTAGGAACCTTTGGAGCCTTTATCCAAATTCGCTCCCCCATACCCCATCGTAAAGCTCTGTTCGATGTGGGAATTGCAGGCCCCTTGGCGGGTTTGATAGTCACGATTCCCATTTTTATGTGGGGGTTGTCCCTCTCCGATGTGATTACCGCTTCGGAAAATACCAGCATGTTTAATTTTGATTCTCTCAATCCTAAAGCGACAGTCCTGTTAGCTATCCTCAGTAAAATTGCTCTAGGAAATCAGTTAACGACCGATATGGCTGTGAATTTGCATCCAGTAGCCGTGGCTGGCTTTTTGGGTTTGGTGATTACAGCCTTGAATTTAGTTCCCGTGGGTCAGTTGGATGGCGGCCATGTGGTTCATGCTATGTTTGGTCAACGAACAGCCGTCGCTATTGGTCAGATCTCTCGGTTATTGGTGCTGATTTTAGCATTTTTGCATCAGGAGTTCCTCTGGTGGGCGATCTTTTTATTGTTAATGCCGATCGCCGATGAACCGGCGTTAAATGATGTGACAGAATTGGATAATGTGCGGGATTTCTTGGGATTATTGGCTTTGGTGATTTTAGTGATGATTGTGTTACCGGCTCCCCCCACGTTAATTGAATGGTTCTATGGCTGATGATATCCGACAGTGGTTAGAGCAAATTCGTCAATTGCAAGAGCAAATGAGGGATGTGCAACAAGAGTGCGATCGGGCCTATGCGAGTGCTGCCAATTGGCAGCGCTTGTATGAAACGGAGGCTCAACAACGCCGAAATGATACCAAACTAGCCGGGCAAAAAATCAAACGGCTTAAAGGTCAGTTGCAGAGTTTGCAGCAACCCCGACCCCAGTTATCGGGGGAAGTTACCCCCGTGGAAGAGGAGGTAGAGAAGCTTGAGTCTGTGGAGGAGATGAAGGCTAAGTTAGTGGAGATCATACAAGAGCGCGATCGACTCTTGCAAACAGTCAACAGCCTATCCCAAGCTCTGCAAACGGAAAAGGAGCAACATATCCAAACTCGCCAAAATTTAACTTCTGCCTTGGGAGATGCGATCGAGCGATTAAATCAATTGAAAAATCGGTGATTCGTAATCAATAACACCAGTTCGACGGTAGTTAAAAAATGATAAAAATCTTGATTAAAAACTATAAACAGGAGCCTCGACTCTCAGCTTAAACTCTTCCACTATCAAGAACCAAAGAGTATGGAATACGACAGGGCTAAGAATTTTGGGGGGGAACATAAACCACTCGTAGTCCCTGATCGTCGAATTCCCTAACCGGAATAATTCCGAAACGATACGCAGAACGAGATTCCCAAGGGATTGTGCTCCAAGAACCACTGCGTATTACTTTCATCACATATTCCCGATCAGACCTCCAGACACCACCATCCTCTGACGCTCCTTCATGGTCCTTGTGCCAATCATCTTCACACCATTCCGAGACATTTCCAAGTAAGTCATACAATCCGAAAGCATTGGGGGGAAATTGCCCGACTGGGGTGGTTTCTTTTCTATATTCTCCTTGGGGTTCGTCGGCATAGGTATAACTAGCTCTGTAATTCGCTAACTCGCTTGTCAGAGTGTCTCCAAAGTAGAAAGCGGTTGATGTTCCAGCTCGGCAAGCATACTCCCACTCTGCTTCGCTTGGAAGTCGGTACTCTCCTCCTGTCAATTTCGAGATCCGCCCGCAGAATTCCATCGCACTGTACCAATCGACTTCTGCTATGGGATGGAGACGCTGTTTTCCTTATCTGCGAAATAGAGAGGATTGGGGTTAAGGTCGAACGCGACCTTCAAATCATGGCGATCAGCAATCGCGCGCCACTGTCGCTGAGTAATCGGATATTTTCCCATAAAGAAATGTTCGAGCGTGACTTTATGTTGGGGTTTGGCAACATCAAGCGCTCCTGTTCCTCGGCTTTCTGCTTCTGAGGCACCCATCAGGAAAGTTCCGCCAGGAATGGCAACCATATCCAAAGTGGTCTCATTGCCCAAATTCTCGATGAAATATTGGGCAGTGTGGTTTTCGCGTTTGATAATTTCACCACGACGATTGACTGTAACCGTTTCAAAGTCGAAAGCTATTAGTTTGTTGCCACTGAGAGATAACTGACTCATGATAACTTTTTAAGTTCTCCCTATCTTTAAGAAAGTAAATACCAACTTCTCAATTTCCTTGGTCTATTTGACCGAGTTTGGGTACTCACTAAAAATCATCTCCATCCATTGCCAGAAATTCATCTCTCGCATTTTCATAGAATTCTCGATCCTGTTCGCTTAAATGCAAACGATGAAAACCCGGCCATTGAAACCCTTGCTCTCGTGCTTCCTTCCACACTCGTTCAAAATATTCTGGAGCGAGACGGTGGTCTGAAAATGGAATTCCTTTATGAATAAAAGATCGGGCTATCCAAAGATCGATTGATTTTTTATAGGCATCAGGATCTAATCCCTGTGGACGCTCATCCTCCCAAACTAAAGAATCTCTCATAATATCATAGTCAGGTTTAAGTGTTGGATCGTAAACCAGAGCTTCAATTAACTCTAAGTTTTCTAAACATTTCAAATCTAAATTCAGTAGGAATCAGACCCAACTTTTCTAAGGCTCTTCTACACAATCTACATCCCGAAGCCTACCGGAAGGTATTCTCGCCATTGCAGCCGTTTTAAATGGCTGCAATGGCGATCAATATAGGTGCTCATGTTCATGTTATAGTTTATTCAACGGACGTGATATGACTCTACTGGGGTAATATCATCTCTTAATACCAAACCTAACAAACACAGTTTCTGAATATGATGGCGTTGACAAAACTGGACTATCTGCTCTTCAGAAATCTCAATGGGGAATTTTGGGGTCACCATATTATTGAATATTCAAAACTAAACTGGGCATAAACTTCTGCAAGTTCCGTAGAGATTTGCTTTGCCAGGTAAACTCTTTTGACCCTAACACCGTGAGCTGAATCTCTATCTCATTTTTTCGGAGATTAGAAACAAATTTAGACAGCACTCGAATCCCCGAACTGTTCAGAAATTCCAGGCTCTGAAAATCTAACGTTAAATCTCCTGCTTTAGAATGAACAATATCTTCTAGGAAATCACTGATATGACTGTACTCCGAAGGATCTCTCAGGCTTAATTTTCCCTCAAAGAACACCGTAGTCAATGAGGAATCATATTGAATACAGTAATCATCCTCTCGTAGTTCTGTAATCATCATTGTTCCTCTTTCAGTGTGATATCGGAATTCTCTCTAACCCTTAATTATAGCACAAAAAAAATAATGAGCAACTTCTATTCATTAGAAGTTGCTTTTCTCTTAATGACTAAAACCGTAATATCATCCACCAGACTTTGTTCCCCAATAAATCCATAAAAATCATTCAATATTGCTTGTTTAATTTCTTCAACCCTTAGATCCCAGTGCTGACGAATCACATCGCATAACTTATCCATTCCATAGGCCTGTTGCCGATCATTTTCGGTTTCCGTAATCCCATCAGTATAAAGAACAATGCCATCTCCAGGATTTAACTCTACAGATACCTGATCTAAAAACGGAATGATTTCCTCATCAAAAGCAATGGGAATCCCTAAATCCATAGTACTCACCTGCTCAATCTCTCCATTTTCTCGAACAACAATCACATCCTCATGTTGCCCTATAATTTGCAGATTTCCTTGATTGTAATTCAAAATCGATAAGGTTAAATCCCGATCTGCTTCCATTCTCTGTACATTGCGGTAGAGGGTGCGATTCAGGATATCAAAAAACTTTACAGTATCCTCTTGCTGACTTTCTTTCAGAGTCCGAATAGCCGTCTGCGTCATCACCATTAAAATCCCACTTTCCAAACCATGGCCTGTGACATCTCCAATACCAATAGTCACGACTCCATCCGTTTCTAAAACATCATAATAATCTCCTCCAATTTCTTCAGCAGGCTGCATAAACCCAGAGATATCTAAATCTTGGATTTGCTCTAGCTCGACTGGTTTAGGTAAAATCATGGCTTGCATCTGTTGGAGGATTTCTAACTCTGAACTCATGCGAGTGTTTTCAACTCGTAATTTCTTATTAAGGGTTTTAATTTTGGCATTGGCTTGCGTTAACTGGGCGGTTCGTTCTCGTACCCGATCTTCAAGTTGAGTATAGAGAAGATAGAGAGATTCAGCCATTCGGTTAAATGACCGCGCCATGAGACCAATTTCATCTGTACTGCGGTCATGAAGGGTTAACTTAGAAGTGGGGTTAGCAGCCGTTTCACTCATGACTCCACAAATGCGGATTAAACGATAGGCAACCAATTGACCAAACCCAAAATAAATCACCAGGGTAGCCACGAAAGTTAAGACTCCTAAAGCAATCCATAGATCGTGTAATGTAGATGCAAAATTAGCCCGTAAATCAGCAATAGGAACATAAATCATCAATGCCCCCACAATATCGCCCACTTGCCATCCAAACCCATTAATAGAACCATACCGTTGAATCATGCTTTTAGGCGCAACTTTCGGGTCTCCATGGCATCGCAGACAACTGGCGAAAACCTGGACTGGACTGGCTGAATAGAAGCGTTCTTCGCGATCTAACGTTGTGTAACCGGTCACTTTGTCTAGTGTAGAATTTTGACGGAATTTTTCAATAATACTCACTTCAAATTCATTCGCTGTATCAATAGGATTGGTGGGATTAATGGTTGCAGCTTTGTAAATATATTCCGGCAGAGCTAAGTTAAACTCTTCGACGACTTCACGGGTAGCAAAATTGGCAGATAAGACTTCAATGGGGACATGGTCTGTGATTTGCTCTACGGCAGGTCGCAGGGAGTAAGTCATATAATCTTGGGTCGCTTGAGTAAAATGTAGCACTAATTCAGTGCGATTTTGAGCTTCTTTTTCCAAAACCTGAGCTTGAAGTTGGTTAATATACCAAGCGCCAGTAGCCATGACGACCACCAAACACACTAGGGTAACCAGAATGAATTTAAAACGGATAGACATTGCTTACTGAAATTCTTTAAGCTGTTGCTGCAATGCTTCTAGTTTAGTCCCTTTTTCAGCTTCGCTCAGGGTATCATCTTGTTTAAGACGTTGGATTTGTTTAGCAACTTCCAGTTCTCGAATGACATTCCAGGTGCGATCGCTCGCTGGATCAAATCCAGACCAAACTAAAGGTTCTAAGATCTCTCGGTCAGTAAATCGATAGAAAAAGTTTTGAATTGCTGTTTTCAGACAATCGGGTAAATCTTGACGATAGGCTAAGGGATCTCCGGGAATAATGGGAGAAGTCCAAATCACGCGAATGTTTTCATAGGCTTCTGGATTAGATTGTTTTAAGCGCTGTAGCGCTTCACTATTATTCGTCGCCACATCGACTTCTTGATTAGCAACTGCTAAAGCAGTATTTTCATGGGAGCCTAAAAATGATACCGATTTGAATATCGCTTGAGGTTCGAGATTATTTTGAATAAATAGATAGTAAGTCGGAACGAGGAAACCCGATGTAGATTGGCTGTCATTAAAGGCAAAGGTCAGATCCTGGGCATTTTGGAAAACCACCTTATCCCCGTTCCCCTGTTCTAGATCAATTTGCACCAGCAAGGGATGATCCTTATGCATCATCAAATGGCCATAATACCCTAAATAGCCTTGACTGCTTACGGTTTGAGCAAAAGCTTCGGCTTGGGATTTTTCTGCGGCTTCGATATAAGATTTCCCTCCATACCAAGCGATTTGAATGTTTTTTTCTCCCATGCTAGTAATAAGCCTACCATAGTCTCCGTAGAAAGGCAGAACTGGCCTAGCGATCGCCTCTCCCATTTTCTCTAACAAAGGAGTCCAAAATGTATCTAAAGTTTCTTCTGATTCAGCCGCTAAAATTCCAAACGTTAATTCAGTTATTTCTGGGGCACAGCTCTCAGCTTGTTCATTGCTCGATTTTTCTCTCTCTGTGACAATTGTTTCTGAGTTAGAAGCTAAATCACAACTCATTAAAAGAGGCGTGGAAATCAGGGAGACTAAAATCAAGGAAACAACTGATTTTTTTTTAAGGAAATCATAAGAATACTTGCCCGATAATAATATTCTGTACACCATGGCATAGGCAAAACAGATTGTCAAGATGACTCGATTACTCTTAAAATGAAGATTACCCAAATTTAATTCTATCTTCAATGTATGACTGCTGATTTACGACAACATGCCCCGGCAACTCAACGGAACCGAGAACCTATCTTAGAGGTTTTAAAGCGAGTCTTACCCCCTAGGGGAACTGTTTTAGAAGTGGCAAGTGGAACAGGTGAACATGCGGTGTTTTTTTCCTCTTATTTACAACCGCGCTCTTGGTTACCTTCGGAATTTAATCTACAGTTACTAGAGAGCATTAAGGCTTGGCAGGAGATACATCCTTGTAATTTTTTGTATCCTCCAATTCGTTTAGATGCCCAAAACCCACCTTGGACTTTAGGTGAATATGAATCAGAAATCACAGCCATGGTTTGTATTAATATGATTCATATTTCTCCTTGGGAAGTCTGTTTAGGCTTAATGGCAGGCGCTGAACAGATTTTGCCTTCCCAAGGTGTTTTATACTTATACGGGCCCTATAAGCTCAATGGGCAACATACAGCTCCCAGTAATGATGCTTTCGATCGCTCTTTGCGCTCCTCTAATCCTCTTTGGGGGGTGCGTAGTTTAGAGGATGTAATTGAGGTTGCAGAAGCTCGCGATTTACGGCATATAGAAACAATAGAAATGCCCGCGAATAACCTGTCGGTAATCTTTGAGAAGAGAATAGGGAATAGGGAATAGGGAAAACCGGGTTCTACACTTAGGTCTTTCATCTATCTTCCCCTCTTCACCTTCGTTTGTAATGGACTATTTTCGTGCAGTTGCGACACGACTGGCTAGGGTCACAAAACAGAGCAGAGGGGCGATCCAATCGCCCCATTGGATATATAAGGTTTTGGTGGTTCTACGCTCAATGGTATCGGCGTGAATTTCATAGGTGTTGCGATTAGAAACCCAGCGAGTTTTACCATTATGTTCGACGAGGGCAGAATAACCGGTATTGGTGGCACGAATGGCGGTGCGATCGCTCTCTATGGCTCGCAGAATGTCTTGGGCGTGATGTTGCCATTGCATGGCGGAGGTATAATGGGCATCGTTAGACGCAGTAATGATAAATTCTCCTCCTTGTGCTGCTTGGCGACGGAAAACCTGGGAAAATGCTGAATCATAACAAATGCCAACAATGGCTTGTCCTACCGGGGTTTGCATCACTTGATTGGGAGAACCTTTAACTAAGGTGGCTTCCAGGGGTGAGAGGCGATTAATTAGTTGGCCAATCACCCATTCAAAGGGGATATATTCACCTAAAGGAACGAGTTTAATTTTATCATATTGACTGATGATTTCACTGGTTCCATCCAGGGTGAAGAGGCTGTTGGTGAGGCGATCGCCGTTTTGCCCAAATGCACCCACCCACACTGGCGTGCCCCAGTCCTGGATAGCTTTGATTAGAGGGGGATAGCCCTGCTTCTGATTCGTCCACAGAAAAGGTAAGGCAGTTTCAGGTGTGAGAACGATATCAACCCCTTGGGCAGCTAATTTTTTGTATCCTTGGGTATAGCCAGCTATGGCGTTTTGCCATCCCTGGGAATAGAGTTTGATTTCATTGGGAATATTGCCTTGAATGATGCCAACTTTGAAGGTTTCTCCGGGTTGTGTGGCTAAGGATTTCTGAGAGAGAAAATAGCCAATTGCATGGGTAGTAAAAAGCAGGATCAATGCCCAAATTAGGGTTGATTTTTTCTGGCTTTTATGATATGTCTTACTAAGAATAAATTCTGCAATTAAGCCATTGACAGCGACTAAAGCGGCTGTAATGGTATTTGGCCCGGACAGTTGCCCTAGGTGCAAAATAGCTAAGTTAAATGGACTTTGAGTATAGGAGAGGGAACTCCACCACAGGTCAGAATGGCTCCAAATGCCTTCTAGAAGACACCACAAAGTCGTTCCAAATAAAACTGTATACGCGCTACTTTTTTCAGAGGTGAAATGGGCGAATAGCATTGCCCACAGGGTCACTAGGGTGCTTCCCCAGAGGGTAATGAAGATCCAGACACTGAGGGCGATCGCCAAACTCGCTAACCAGGGAACCCCTAACCACATCATGGGGTGAATTCCCGTAATCCAAAATAGGGCTACCCCATGAAATCCAATTCCCCAAACCAGAGCATAGCTAAGGGTTTGTTTCCAGGAATCCGATCGCCGAACCAAGACCCAGAGGGGGATGAGGGCAATCCAAGCTAATGGCCAAGCGTTAATTGGAGCAGGGGTGAGTCCCATGAGCAACCCTCCAAGTAGGGAGAGTGCCAAACTGCCTAAGTTTTCACGGATACCAAAATGTTGTTTAGATTGAAGCATTGGATGGGCAAAGCGTTATCCTCATTCTATAGCAAGTAAGTTAGGGAACAGATTGGCGATCGCCTAAAATAGATGAGTCTCTAGCCAATTTCCATGATATCAAGAGGTCAAGATGGTACAGACACCAGCCGTACCGGAAACAGAAACCCTATTACTGGAGTTACCCAAAACTCTTAAGCTTTATGTTACCCAAGAACAGTTTGAAATCCTAGCAGCCAGTAACCGAGAATTACACCTAGAAAGAACAGCAACAGGAGAGTTAATAGTGAATCCACCCACCGGTTGGGAAACGGGAGAACAAAATAGCAGTATTTCTGGTGAGTTGTACTTGTGGTGGCGAAATGCAGGCGAACCCGGGAAAGTTTTTGACTCTTCTACTGGATTTATTTTACCCAATGGTGCTAATCTCTCTCCTGATGCGTCGTTTATGAACTTTGAAAATAAACCTATAATGACATGAACCTTGCACAAGCACTCCACATTGCTGCCCGTCGCTACTGTATAGAAAAATTCAATTATTGGACAGCAGAATACTCTAAAATCGTATTTCATGGAAATTTCTAGCTTGATTGCAAAATTGGGATACTCCTGATTATTTTGTTATTTTATTTTACACTCTTGTAACTTTTCGGTGAGTGCCGCAAATTCATTACCGTTTCCCACAAATATTGTATTATATTTATATCGACCTAATGCAGAAGGTAAATAACCTCTTTTGATTTTTTCAATAGTTTTTTTGTCTAGGTCTCTATAAAGTTCATCTAATGTCAATTTATTGGGTTCTTCTGCATCTTTCCACCCAATTTTATCGCTAAATTTTTTCCTGATTTTACTATCAACATTTTCGGTGTTTGTACTCCCTCCAGCCTCTTGCCAAATTCGAGACTGTGTAACCAATCCAAAATGATTATTTGTTGCGCTCGACCATAAGTCATTAATCGTTTTTATATCGTCACAAAGTAGCATTTTAATATCATTTTTATCGAGCCAATTTCTCTCCTCCCGGTTAGGTATAGCGTTAGTGCTTGCTGCCAATAAGTTATTCATTGTTTCAGCATCAGCACTTTGCCAATCTTGATTATTTAAATAAGTTTCTAGTTGTTGATATTTTTCATCTACTTGTTGAGATGTTTGACTATGCGTAATCAGCCTAAAACCTGTGGCGACTACGCCAAGCCCTACCAAGCCAATTATACCCATCAATATTATCCGCTTGTTAGGCCCAGTAGATGTTGGCTCAATAGAAGTTGATTTTTTCTTAGGATATTTAATCGTAAAAGCTATTCCATTAAATTTCCCAGCACATTCTTCGATTTGTCGAATCCCTGGCTCATTATTTTTTAAATCATCTAAATTATCTCCTAGAGATGCTTTTAGCAAGTTGGATAACTCATTGGCCTGCTCTTGACTCATTTCATCTTTGATGGTTTCAGGCAATATTTGCGCAAGTTCTCTAAGTTCTGAAACTTTGCTATACGCTGATTCTCCTGCTTTAAGTTGTTGAGAAATTTCTGAAAGACACTCCCCAACTCGTGAAAAATAACTGGCAATTATTTCTCTCTTTTCAGCATCAGCTTTTTTTAGTTTGTCACTAAATTCACCTAACGTACTTAAAACTTTAATTATATCCCCTACCATGAACTTTTCCCATATGAAGGATACTGAGCTGTTTTATGTCAAACTGAACCCATAGAATAGCATAGCATAAACAAATAATTACCATGCCACTGGTAGGAGGGAATGCAGTGGGGGCGATCTTTTCTGCTTCAAACAACATTTCCGAGGCATATCGATCGCCCACTTGATGAAATAGGCTGAGTAAATCGCTGGTTCTAACGCCTTCATCTCGTACAGACAAGGCTGCTTCAATCAGCGATCGATCCACCAAGACACTCAAAAATCAAATTGCATCAAATAGATTTGATAATTAATGCTATGGCTGGTAAAGGTTACAGACTGTTTTTATTAACAACTTTACATAGCAGGTGCGGAAGAGCTGTTTTTTCTTTGTAGGGACACGGCAATGCCTTGTCCCTACATTACGTCCTACGCACCAGAGTGCTGGTTTTCGTATTAATCAGCGAGTGTACAGCACTATTTTAGCTTCTGCTAATGAAAGTTGATTAAGGAAATCAGTATGAAATTATTGATTGTAATTGACAAGAACCGATTTCTGGAGTAATCATAGATGAATATTACTATCCCTGATAAAATCCTTCACTCGGCTCAACTGTCTGAAGCAGACATTAAAGTAGAACTGGCTGTCTCACTCTATCAACAAAGGAAACTAAGTACAGGGCAAGCTCGCCGTCTTGCCGGGATGCACTTGATACAGTTTCAACAAGAACTGTCTAAAAGAGGAGTATACATCAATTATGATGTAGAGGATTTTGAGGCGGATATTCAAACTCTAAAAAGGTTAGGAGACTTATGATTGTTGTTAGCAATATCAAGTCCGCTCAATCATCCTAGGGCAGGGCAAGAGTTATAAACTTGAATAGAATCGCTTTCTTCTCCTGCCCACTCTACCCACTTTTCTCCCAATATCGTAGTATCTTTTCGTTAATTGAATTTGAATCATGCATGACTTTCCTTGTTTCAAATCTCAGCCCAATGTAAACTTTAATATGTCAGAAATATGTCAGAAGAGATGAGAAAATCTGGCGAAGAGCGAGCTGGTTATGCTAATGTAATGTTCAAATATCTTCTTGAAGAAATTCAGGAATTTGAGTCTGATTTGCAAGCTGATGAAGAGATAGCTGTTTATTTAGCTTCGTTTGCTGGTGGTATGCCTATTCGTATTGAATCGATCAATTATCGAGACCCCTATTACATAGTTTTATCAGGAACTACTGAAGAAGGTCAAAAGGTACGGCTAGTACAGCACGTAACGCAGATTAGTATATTGTTTATGCCAATAAAAGTGCCATCAGAGGACAACAGAAAAGCAAAACGAATTGGATTTATGGCAAGTGCAGATATGTAGGAGAATAACGCATTCTAAAATTACATCTGTACCTACCAACCGATTACATTCAAAGAGTTCACTTTAGTAAATTCTCGATCCGCAGTCACTAAGCTTGCTGAATGATGTATTGCCATAGCTGCGATCGCCGCATCCGGTAATTTCAGTCGGTAGAGTTGGCGAATTTTGACAATTTCTGCGATTAATCCAGTATCCTTGCTACTCAAACCCACAATATTGACTCGCTGTAGAAACTGATGAAAAAGCTGGCGATCGCGTTCCGTTAACCCAGAAAAAACCAGGAATTCAATCTGACTAACGATCGAGATCCCAATCCAGCTTGCATTCTGGAGTAATTGAATCAGTTGAGGATTTCCCTGTAATAGAGCAATAATGGCATTCGTATCCAACAGATAGCGATTACCATTCATCTCGTAACATCCGTTGTATGGCTACAGCATCTCCTTGCCAAGTTAATTGTCCTGCTAGATCGGAAAAATCATAAGTTTGGCCAATTAATGGGGACAAGTTTTGCTGTTGATTGAGGGTTTTGAATGTGTCTATCATTAGAGAAATTTGTTGGATTTGTTGGGGAGTCAATCCAGTCAGATCGAGGGTTTGAGTCATATTAGGATACGGACTAGGGAGTTTGCCGATAGTTTACCTCAATTTGCAATAATAGACATCTCCTAAAACTTCGTTTTTTAAACGACAGCATTAGGGTTTCAGCCTAATTCTAGGAGATGTCTAATGAATGGGTCCATTATTCGGCTAAGGGTTCGGGGGTCTCTGTTTCAGTGGTTAACTCTACCTCTGGCTCCCCGTCCGTCGTTTCTTCTCCTTGGGTGGGAACTAGGGCAACTGCGGCAATGGTATCGTCCTTATCTAACCGTTGCACTAATACGCCGGTTGCACCACGGGATTGTACGGAAATGGCGTTAGTAGATTGGCGAATAATAATGCCACGGGAGGTGACCATCATTAACTCGTCGTCAGGGTGAACGATGCGCAGAGCAGCTAACTCATCGTTAGCTTTATGGGATTTAAACTTAGTGGCAATAATTCCTTTTCCAGAGCGGTTTTGCAGTCGGAATTGGTTGACGGGAACTCGCTTGCCATAACCTCTAGTGGTGACGACTAATACCCAAGGGCCGAGGGTGGATGTGGTCTCGATGTCTTCAGTTTCTGGCGTATCATTAACCTCTTCTTCTTCCGTCTGATCGACCATTAGCTCACTGAGTACGTTACCGGGAAGGATATCCATGCTAATCAAACTATCGCCGTCAACGAGTTTCATTGCTCTTACCCCGCGTGCGCTTCGACCTAGGGGACGAACTTGATCGGTGTTGGTTCTAAAATGAATGGCTTTCCCCTGGGATGAGGCAATAATAATACTGTCTTCTTCCGTCGCTCGTCTCACCCAACGCAACTGATCGCCTTCTGCTAGGGAAATAGCAATTAACCCATTGGTGCGAATATTACTGAAGGCATCGAGGGCTGTGCGTTTAATGTAGCCTTTCTGGGTGAGCATGACCAAGTATTCATGGTCGCTAAATTCCGACACGGGGATAATGGAGGTAATTTTTTCATCCATGGGAATGGGCAACATTTGCACCATGGGTGTGCCTTTGGCGTTGCGGGAGCTGCTGGGAATTTGATAGGCGAGGAGACGATAGACAACACCGCGATCGCTGAAAAACAGCAGACTATCATGATCGCAACAGGTCAAGAAATGGTCAATGCCATCATCTTCTTTCATTTTCGCGCCCGACTTACCGCGTGTTGCCCGACTTTGGGCATCAAAGGTATCGACAGGCATCCGCTTAATATAGCCCTGTTCCGTAATTAAGATCACCGCTTTTTCATTGGCGATCAAGTCCATATCGACGAGATCCCCTTCAGCTTTTTCGATCTCGGTGCGTCGAGGGGTGGCAAACTTTTGCTTGAGTTCTGCACATTCTGCCTTAATCATCTCTAGGATGCGAGTCCGGTTGGCAAGAATGTCTTTTAAGTCTGCAATCCGAAGTTGCAGTTCTTCGTGTTCTTGACGGATTTTTTCGGCTTCTAGGGCAGTCAGTCGGCGCAGTTGCATTTGCAGAATGGCATCGGCTTGCAGTTCAGAAAGGGAATAGCGCTCTATTAATTCTGCTTTAGCGGTGGGAGTATCGGCAGCATGGCGAATGAGTTCGATAATTTCATCCAGGTATTGCATGGCAATCAGCAGGCCCTGCAATAGATGGTCTCGCTCTTCGGCTTTGCGGAGTTCGTATTGGGTGCGCCGGGTGATGGTTTCGACGCGGAATTCGAGGAAGACGCTGAGGAAGTGTTTAATCGAGAGCAGTTGGGGGTCATTGTTGACGAGTGCCAGCATATTGGCCCCAAAGTTGGTTTGCAGGGGAGTTTGTTTGTAGAGGTTGTTGAGAACAACTCTAGGATAGGCATCGCGACGCAGTTCGACGACGATCCGCATTCCATCGCGATCGCTCTCATCGCGAATATCAGCAATGCCTTCAATCCGTTTATCATTCACCAGTTCAGCGATGCGCTCGATCAAAGCTGCCTTATTCACCTGGTAGGGCAATTGGGTAACAATAATCGCATCCCGTGACGGTCTGCCCCGGTGTTCAATGGTTTCAATGTCAGCAATGCCCCGCATGGTAATCGAGCCACGCCCCAGAGTATAAGCTTCTTGGATGCCGGAGGTTCCCAATATTTTGCCACCTGTGGGGAAATCGGGGCCGGGAATATACTGCATGAGCGCAGTATCGGTTAAATCCGGATTGTCAATCAGGGCCACTAAGCCATCAATCAGTTCTCCCAGGTTATGGGGGGGAATATTCGTCGCCATCCCAACAGCAATACCCGCCGAACCATTAAGGAGCAGTTGGGGAACCCGTGCGGGGAGGACGATGGGTTCTTGTTGCGATCCATCGAAGTTATCGATAAAGTCAACCGTCTCCGATTCAATATCTTGCAGCATGGCTTCTGTAGAAATCGCCTGCAAGCGACATTCCGTGTACCGCATGGCTGCTGGAGGGTCGTTGTCTACGGAGCCGAAGTTACCATGACCGTTAATGAGGGGCGATCGCATGGAGAAGTCTTGCGCCATCCGCACGAGAGCATCATAAACGGCTGTATCGCCATGGGGATGGTATTTACCCAGGACTTCCCCAACGACACGGGCACATTTCCGGAAGGGGCGATCGGGGGTTAATCCCAACTCGTGCATCGCATATAAAATCCGGCGGTGAACGGGTTTGAGTCCATCCCTGGCATCGGGAAGCGCTCGACCTACAATCACGCTCATGGCGTATTCTAGGTATGACCGGGACATCTCATTTCTCAAGTCCGTGGGCACGATCCGATCTAGGGGGATACTCATACGGGGCAAAGCTCCATGCAGAAAACAATTCAGAACTCACAAAACTGGGTATTTTCCCCCCAGGGACTGGGTTTGAGCCTACCAAGTTGTGAGTGCTTACTTATTAAATTTTAACATATTTTCAGAATCGTTTTCTGCCTGGGACTCTGACGGGGGCGATAATGCTGGGCATTGCTTTGCTGTCCGTTTGCCCAAAGGCGATCGCCACTGATGAGTTGCTGCTCATGCCTGACAGAATCCTGTATGGCTAAAGCTTGATTGAAATTTGCATAAACGGTGCGATCGAAGACGATAGATGACTATATCTCTCTCCCCAGAACTGCCATGAGTCCATCTCCTTAGTGAAAATCGAGAGGCGATCGCTTTCATAGTAGAAGATCCCAGCCTCAGCAGTCAGTTATATCGGCATTTAGGCAATGAACGTCAGGTAGAAAGAAGTTGGGTTTGTGGCGATCGCTTCCTGTTTATTCTATACTTTTGTATAAGATCCTATTTGTAAAGTAAATCTTAAGAAGCACTAACTCACTGCTGTAACCTAACTTCAAGCTTAGAGAGTAAGTTGTAAGCTAGAGTTGGGAATAAGTTGCTACAAAGCTAGCTAGCTATAGACTTTACTGTTTCTTTATAAATACGCTCTAAACCCCATTCAGTTGCAATTCAACAAAGTCCAATTTCAAAAACATTAAGTATATGGAGCCATTTCCCGATCTATATGAACTCATAAGTTTCTTTGAAGTAGAACCTAATATTACAGATCCTGATATTATACCTTGGTTCGCTAGTACACTTACTTTTGAAAACCACTTTGCAGATAATAAAATACAGGTTGCTATTGAACCCGCAGATGAATGTATAAGATTCAATTGGAGCAAAGAAAATGTACCAATACTCTTGTTAAACTTAGAAGAAGTTGAATCATTAGTGATTCGCAATGAACGAAATAGGGAAACTTTTATCGCTAGATTCAGAGAGAAAACTGGCATTCTAGATTTTGAATTTATGTTACGACCTCATATTCAAATAAAGTGGGGAAATAAACGATTTTATCCATAGACAAAATAAACATATTTTTCCATTGATGTAGGTGTGGCTATTTGAGTTCCGTCACTCAAATAGCTCAAAGATAAGGGTTGTGATTGAGAATGTCTTGATTCAAGATATCTGCAAGCGGCGATCAAACGAGGATTACAAATTGCGATGGGAGAACTAATCCCAGATCGGGTAGTACAAGAGTTTCTCAAGGGTTTTCTGACTGCGTTTAAGAGTGGGAAGTCTTTCTATCTATCGGTACGAGAAGCACGGGAGAAGTTACAAGGGTTAGAAAAGTATTTTCCGAGTGTCTCTTTGCTACCTGTGATTTGCCAAAATGCGGCGGAAATTCCTCCAACTTGGCAGGAGTTGACTGAGAGGTTGGGGTGAGTAATATCAATTAAAAATTATTACCGTAGGTTGGGTTGGGTTGGGTTTCACAATCATTTAACCCAATCTACATAATGAGGATCGCTATCTACGGAGCCACAGTTACCATGACCGTAATTGACAAAATAGAAATTGAAGTGTAATAATAGTAGATTGTCTGCTTAATCCCTGCTCGGATCAGGTGCAAGCATCCCCAAATGCTGGTAACAACCAGCTACCTGTACGGCAACCCCAAGGAACCAATATCCTATGAGTTACGCAATTATTGAAACGGGTGGTAAACAACTGAGAGTTGAACCCGGTCGCTTTTATGACATTGAACTGCTGGCAGTGGAACCAGAACAAACGGTTTCCATTGACCAGGTGTTGTATATCCAGAATGGCGATGATATGCATGTGGGGCAACCCCTGGTGAGTGGTGCGACGGTGGAAGGAACGGTGATGCGTCATTTCCGCGATCGCAAGGTTTTAGTCTATAAAATGAAACCGAAAAAGAAAACGCGCAAAAAACGCGGACATCGCCAAGAACGCACCCGATTGATGATCAATTCCATTAATGTCAATGGAGAAGTGTTAGCCTCAAATGCTAATGGAGAAGCGTCAGCCTCAACTCCAGCCCCTGCTGAAGCCTCTGACGAAGCTTAATTGCAGGAAAGTTTGTACACTAGATATACACGAACTAATCGATCTCAGAACTCCTATGGCACATAAGAAAGGAACCGGAAGTACGCGTAACGGCCGCGACTCGAACGCCCAGCGCTTGGGTGTGAAACGCTATGGTGGCGAAAGTGTCCTCGCGGGTAATATTCTCGTCCGTCAAAGAGGAACTACCTTCCATGCTGGTAAAAATGTCGGTGTGGGTCGCGATTACACGCTGTTTTCACTAATTGATGGTATCGTTACGTTTGAGCGTAATGGTAGATATCGTAAAAAAGTGAGTGTTTACCCCGCTGAAGCAACTTCATAAATATAGCGCTACGCCCTGGTAATGGGTAATGGCAATAGTAGTTTAGACCAGGCAAGGGGCTTAAGCCCCTTGTTAAACTAGCAGGTAGGGTGGGCAGGAGAAAGGGGCGATATTATGGAATTGCTAGTGCGAAACCCTGCCCACCTACAGGTTTAGCCCTGTCTAAAATATTCCCCTAACTTTAACTTGCATCAAATGCTTGAGCTTTAAGAATGACCATGTTCCTACCTACGAGGGAATTACGGGCTACTAAATGACCTTGGAGATCGAGGATTTCTAAACGGCTAAAATCGAGTTTTCGCGATCGCCGCAACATATCGTTAGCCAGCCGTTTTTGTTGCTCTAAGGGTAAACTATACCAGCGCCAATCGACTTTTAGCACTAAGAGGCTATTCAAGAAATCAGCTTGCAGGGAATTAATTAAGCCCTCTTCATATTTTTCGGTTAAGCGATTAACTTGCTCTTGAATGGTGACAATTAACCGTTGTTCGGGAGTGAGAACGGGAGGGGGAGGTGGCGTAATTTCAACTGGAATGGGTTCGCTAATTTCTTCCTCTTGCTCAACGGGTTCTTCTGTTTCTTCAATTTCTAGGGGTTCGAGGTCGGGTTCGGGTTCTTCGGTGCTTTCTTCTTCAATGGGTTCAGGAAGCAGTTCAGGGATCTCTTCGGGGATAGGTTCGGGTTCTGGGGTGATCGCCTCTGGAGGTGCTTCGGGTTCTGATTCAATCTCTGGGATTTCAACCTCCGGTACTTCAACAGTTTCGGTCGGTTCAGGGGTTTCGGGAACTTGCGCGACTTCTGGAGTAGGACGGGGAATGAAGGAAACTGAGATTACCAGAGAGAGGGCGATCATTGCAGCGATCGCTAAACTGAGGTCAAAATCATTGATTTTGCGATTCCAGGGAGCAGGTAGCCATCCGCGCACCCCTGTTAAAAGCCGATTCCAGAGGGGAAATAGAGGTCTTTGAGGAGCGGAAAGGGGAGAGGTTTCTAGGCGATCGGCGATCGCCTGTAGACGGGTAATGAGCGATCGTAAGATCTTCAGCGTTTGCTGTTTCACCCACGAGGGACTCTCTGCTGGTGGACGCTTAGAAGGTTGCCGTGCCATAATTCCCCTGCATGAAGACCAATGCCTTAATGTAGCATTGTGCGAACAATTAAAAAATAAAAAAACGCTATAATACGAAACAAATTAAATTTCACCTCCCTTATCAGAATGATTATTAGCGCCAGTAGACGAACTGATATTCCTGCCTTTTATCATAAATGGTTTATCAATCGTATTCAAGCCGGTTACTGTGTTGTACCCAATCCTTTTAACTCCCAGCAACTTTCCCGCATTGATTTGACTCCAAAAAATGTTGACGCGATTGTTTTCTGGACTCGCAACCCGCAACCTTTATTGTCATCTTTAGATCTATTAAACGAACTGGGATATAAATACTATTTTCAGTTCACAGTAATGAACAATCCCAGTTTTATAGACCAGCATCAAACTCCTTTATCTTTTGCTATTAAAATATTTCAAAAGTTAGCCAATTTAATCGGCAGTCAAAGAGTAATCTGGCGATACGATCCCATTGTTTTCAGTCAAGATACTGATGTAGATTTTCATCTTCAGCAATATACTTACATTGCCAGTCAACTCTCTAGCTATACCAACCGATGTGTCATTAGTTTTATGGATCGGTATAGCAAAAATAATCATCGTCTCCAAAAGATTGAAACCGAAAAAGCTATTACTTTTTATCCCTTTGAAAAAACTCCACAAGTTTTTGAAAGATTTTTACCCTCAATAGAAAAAATTGCTCAAAAACATAAGATCCAGCTTTTTAGTTGTGCTGAACCCTATGACTTAGAGTCATATAGCATTCACCATGGTAAATGCATAGATGATGATTATCTCCAGGAAATCTTTGACATAGAAGTCAGTCATAAGAAAGATACTGGTCAGCGAGAAGCTTGCGGTTGTGTGAAAAGCCGCGATATTGGCATGTATAATAGCTGCTTATTTGGGTGTCAATACTGTTATGCAACTACCAGCATTGATAAAGCCAGAGAAAATTACCGAGAACATAATCCTAATTCCCCTTCTTTAGTCGGATGGCATGATCTCGAACCTAAATCAAAGGTGAAATAGTTAGAAATTTTCACCCGATAGAATGAAGAATGATCAATTCTCTATTTATTAGAATTTGCCAATAACTAAAAACATAAATTTAATGTGGGAGCGAGGAACTAAACCACCTACGCTCGTTAGTAAGTTTTCTGTCACCATTTGAGGGATTCTTAGTGAAGACGGTATGTCTAATTCATCTAGCATTATGATTTGATAATCATGATTTCTTTGCACAAATTCAGCAATATCTTCTAATATATAGCGGTTTTGGGCATAGCGAAGATCTCCAATCACAATAAAACTGTTTAAAGGGGCACATTCCAGCAAAATTTTAATATTCTCTTTAGTCGTCGATATATTCCATATTTCATTCAGACAATTTTGAAAGACAAAAAGATGACTATTCTCGATCGCTTCTGAAACTGACTCAAAGCTATTAGCCGAGCATAAATCTAAATGGTGAGCATTCCCAGAAAATTGACCTTTCCATAAATTGGGAAGTACGAAATCTTTGGTGATGGCTCGACTCAGTGCCCATTGGTCAGAAGCAATATCATAAACATGGACAAAAATCTCTTTTGTTTGGGGATAATACTTGGTTAAAAACTGAGCTAAACCAGCCACTTCTGGACAAGGCCCTGATCCAAAAAAGCAAGCATTTATTTTTTTCCCAAAAGCGAAAGTTTTTGAACACTGTTGTAAAATTTCATAAGTCATTTGTACATAATGAGGATAATAACGTATTAAGTAAGCTGCTTGAGTTGATGGATCAGAATAATTCACTTTAACCCGATCCGATCTATAAGATTCCCACAACTGCTCTGCTGGTTTTTGTAGAGATTGCAAATATTTTTCAAATGTTTCATGATTTTGGGGATTATAAAAATTGATATTTTTTTCCAACCCCTCTAAAATGTATTTGTATAGTCCTATTTTTTTGATCGGTTTTTCTTGAAATTTTTTCTGGATTTCGGTAGTGTTTTTTTTCTCTTCGCTTTCAGGAATCAACAGCGCATTTTGTAGCCCTTCCACCTGGGCTTGTAATTTTCTTTCTTCCTCTTGAAGTCTCGCGATTTGTTTAACCAGATCTAAGTTTTTATTTCTGAGGCTGAAAACCTTATTTTCAAGGTTTTTTAATTTGGCAGTATTGCTGTGTATATTTTTGAATTCTTGATCGTATTTTTTACTTAAAAGCAAAAAAACAATAAGGGTGGCTGTTGCTCCTATAATTCCACCGATAAAAGCACTGAATGCTAAATTGAGAGTTCCTGCTAAATTAGCTAAAAAAAAGTATTCGATCATCTGACTTGTCCTATTTTAGTAAATCATTGTAGGGTAGGTAGGAGGAGAAGCGGCATCATTCAAATTCTAAAAGCATACTCTACCCACCCTACCCGATAAGGTATATTGTAGGGGCGAACGGCCATTTTCGGCTGTTGCCGACATAAACGCCCCTAGCCCCTACCGCATCTTTGGTACTTTGGAGAATCTGCCATGGCCTATAGCAAATTCGATCTGCTGCGAGTTCAAAATGAGTTGGGTTTAACCCTTCACGAAACCCTTCATTTCTTACCTCCTGTCCCCTCAATTGAAGCCGATACACTTCTGAAAGAAACCTTAGCTGATAGTCTTCCGCTGGCTCTAGCACAGGGAAATGAAAAAGCTCGCAGTGAATGGATTATCAATCCCATTTTAACGGCTGTTCGTCGCTTATCTTCGCATGAAATTAGCGTCTTTTCTGGCCGAGAATTTAATATTGATGAAACACGGCAATTAGTCGGCTATGTGGATTTTTTGATTGCCCGATCGCCCCGTCTTTTAGTCCTAGAAAATCCAGTCGTCATGTTAGTAGAAGCCAAGCCAGAAAATCTCAATGCTGAATTAGGGCAATGCGGGGCAGAAATGGTGGCGGCTCAACTGTTTAATCAACGGACAGATCAGACCATTTATGGTTGCGTTACCAATGGAGAACTGTGGAAGTTTTTGAAATTAGAAGAAGCTCATTTAACCATTGATTTAGAAGCCTACGCGATCGATCCCATAGAGCGATTACTGGGCATTCTCATTCATCTTGCTTGTCGGGGATAAAGCTATATAGGGCTTCGCGCTAGGCAATAGGCAATAGCTTATATCAAATCCTTAAAATGTTTGCATCAATTGATGGCTGAGAGGCAAGGGTCTTAAGCCCCTTGTCTCCCAAGGATCGATTAATGGGAATGTTAAAGAGAAATGGTATTACTAATTCCCCATTATCCATGACTAGCGCTATCCTTGTTGACAAGGGATGTGAATGATAAATTCGGTTCCTTCCCCTGGAATTGAATGGCAATCCATTTTACCCCCATGATTTTTGACCACAATTTGGTAACTAATTGACAAACCTAAACCTGTGCCTTTCCCTACCGGCTTCGTTGTAAAAAATGGATCAAATAAGCGTTGTTTGACCCGTTCCGGGATTCCCATGCCATTATCTTGAATGCGAATTGCTACCCAGTTTGAATCCAGCAATTGGGTAGCAATCCGAATTTGTCCCTCACGAGGCTCTTGTAAATGTCCTTGTTTCGAGCAAAGGGATTCATCGATCGCATCTATGGCATTACTGAGGATATTCATCACTACCTGATTCAGTTGTCCGGCATAACACTCTATTTTAGGTAATTCTCCGTACTCTTTAATTACCTCAATTCCGGGATAATCGGGTTTCACTTTCATCCGATTGTGCAGAATCAGTAAGGTGCTATCAATCCCCTCATGAATATCAACCGACTTCACTGCTGATTCATCTAAGCGGGAAAAAGTACGCATGGATTTGACAATTTCTCTGATCCGCTCCGTACCGACAGTCATGGAATGGAGCAGTTCCGGCAAATCTTCGAGGAGAAAATCCAGGTCTTTGACTTCTGTGGCTTCGGCGATCTCCGGATGGGGTTGGGGATAATGCTCTTGATACAATTGTAGAATATCTACCAAATCCTGCATGTAATTTTCGGCATGTAACAAGTTCCCATAGATAAAGTTCACTGGATTATTAATTTCATGGGCTACTCCCGCCACCATTTGTCCTAGGGATGACATTTTTTCCGCTTGAATTAAATGAGATTGAGTTCGTTTTAAGTCACATAACGTTTCCTGAAGTTGTTGATTTTTTTCTTTTAATAAAGATTCAGAATGGCGCAAGGCATGTTCCGCCTGTTTGCGAGCAGTCATATCAATGCAGATCATGCCCACACCTTTAGATTGACCTTGCTCGGTGGTGAGGGGAAAGTAGTTTTCTAACCAATGACGCACAACACCGGATAACCGTGGTGTTTCATGGGAAACTTCAATATTGAGTAGGGGTTTACCACTGGTTAAGACCTCCCTCAGATGGGGTTCGAGGGTTTTAGCTCGATAGGGATTAATTTCACTAATGGTTTTTGTCAGATGATCGCCGATCGTACTATCATTGGTACTGGCAAGGGTTTCGTTAACTTGCACGAATCTCATTTTTTTGTCCAGAATTGCCATACCAATGGGAGCAGCTTTGAAGAAGGCATTCCAGAGTTGATCTCGCCAGACGAGTTCCTTTTGCAAAGCTTGGCGATCGCTAATATCTCGTCCTTCTGCAATCAGCATTACCACTTTCCCACAGGAGTCCATCACCGGTTTGAGGGAAAAGTCTACCGTGATACTTTGCTGATTTATGCCCAAAAAATCAACTGTACAGCGCAGGGTTTTACCCTTAGCTGCTTGCTTAATTTTAGCTTTGAGTTGTTCCTGATTGGCGTAATCTTGGGGCCACCATGGCGCATTCCATAGATCTTGATCGATAACATCAGAAAGTTGAACCCCTGCAAACTCTAGGATGGTGTGATTCGCTTCTAAAATTTCTCCTTCTGGAGATAATAGCGTCATAAATCCAAACGCAGAGTTGAATATTGCTCGAAAGCGACGTTCACTTTCCTTGAGTGCTTGTTGTGCCTTGCGGCGATCGCGTAAGACGGCTTGGTGTTCGCTCGTATCAGTGACCACTCCCAGAAAGGTCGGAGGAGTAGAGGGGCTAGTATACAGCAAGGAAACTGCTAAGTTCACCCAAGTCATGGAGCCATCTTGATGCAGATAGCGTTTTTCTTGCATGAAGGTTTGCAACTCGCCCTCTAGAAGTTGATCGATCAAGGGGCGATCACCCTCAATATCATCGGGATGAATAATTTCCATCAACGAATGACCTTGCAACTCTTGAGGGGGATAGCCGATCAAACGACCAAACTGAGGATTAATTCTGAGAATTTTTCCCTCTAGAGACCATTCAAGCATACCCGTGGGGGCTTGATTGAAGAGGGTATTTTCTCTATTGGTATCCATGGGAGTCACTTGAGTTTTTAAGGGCGTTTTATAAGAGTTGTCAGATTTCAAAAGGTACATATTAGGTTTGATTTATGATTTTGGGGTTTGTGAATACTTTGAGTATAAGGTAGAGGTATGAAGATGATCTTAATATTGTTTACAAAACGTTATCAAAATAACGTTAGCTTAATGTGTTGGAGTTCAGCTCTCTTGCTTTGTATTTATTGATACAAAGGTTTTTCAAGAAAACATAGGGTCAGGATTGATAGATTGAAGCCTGTTTGATTCCTGTGCTATCCAATAGTCGTGGCGTGGAACAGCTAATTTGAGGAATGAGACAGCTAGGTTTGTTGTTGCGCTTTAGTGTTATGGAAGCTCTGGCAGCTAAAGCGCAATAAAAATCAACAATTGTTAATGATTAATGGTTAATGGTTAATGGTTTCCGGTTTTGTACCTCCAAATAAATTAACAAAGCATTCATATCGGCTGGATTTACTCCACCAATTCTAGAGGCTTGACCCACAGTCAACGGGCGTACGCGATCTAATTTTTCCCGTGCTTCCATGGACAAAGTTTCAATTTGGAAATAATCTAAACTTTCCGGTAGCTTGTGATTGGCATGACGGTTAATTTGGTCAATTTGATTTTGTTGCCGTTGGATATAGCCAGAATATTTAATCTCAATCTCTGCCCCTTGTTTTTCTTCAGAGGCTAACTCAGTATTTCCCAAGCCATAGCGCTCTAAGTCCCCATAATGGAATCGGGGACGGCGCAACAGATCGGCCAGAGTAATCGATCCCTTAATCTTTTGTTCAGTATCGGCTACAATCTTCTGACCAACAGGCTCGTGTTCTTTTACACGGATTTCATACAGTCGTTCTTTTTCCCCAGCAATCTTCTCTTGCTTCTCGGTAAAAAGAGTCCAGCGTCGGTCATCAATCAAGCCAATTTCTCGACCCAAAGGCGTTAACCGGCGATCGGCATTATCAGAGCGTAGCACCAGACGATATTCTGAACGGGAGGTTAACATCCGATAGGGTTCGCGCAGTTCTTTCGTACACAGATCGTCAATCAGTGTACCGACATAACTCTGTTCGCGGGCAAAAATAATCGGCTCTTGTCCGCGTACCAAACGTACCGCATTCACGCCAGCGACTAAGCCTTGAGCAGCCGCTTCTTCATAACCGGTTGTACCATTAATTTGTCCGGCACAAAACAACCCTTCTACCTTCTTAGTCATCAGTGTAGGATAACACTGGGTTGCTGGTATATAGTCATACTCAACTGCATAAGCCGGGCGCAACATCACACACTTTTCCAATCCGGGTAAAGAGCGCAACATCTTCAATTGCAATGTTTCTGGTAAACCCGTAGAAAACCCTTGGATATACAATTCCGGAATAGTGCGTCCTTCCGGTTCAATAAAGATTTGATGGGACTCTTTGTCGGCAAAGCGAACAATTTTATCCTCAATACTGGGACAATAGCGCGGCCCTTTGGCATCCACCCACCCGCCATACACGGGAGAAAGATGCAAATTATCCCGAATGAGTTGATGGGTTTCAGCAGTTGTACGGGTAATGTAACAGTCCATCTGTTCCCGTGGAACCCAAACCTCTGGGTCAAAACTAAACCAACCGGCTTCATCTTCTCCCGGTTGCCGCTCCATTTTGCTATAGTCCGCAGAGCGCTTATCCACACGCGCGGGGGTTCCAGTTTTCAGTCGTCCGGTTTCAAACCCCAAGCGGTTTAGGGTTTCCGTGAGTCCCACGGCGGCAAATTCACCCGCACGTCCGGCATCCATGGATTTTTTGCCCACCCAGATTTTACCGCCCAGGAAGGTTCCGGTGGTGAGAATGACGGCGCGACATCCGAAGGCGACTCCAAAGTAGGTTTCTACGCCGATAATTTCATCATTGTTGCCCAATACCAAGTCGGTGACCATGCCTTCGCGCAAGACGAGGTTGTCTTGGTTTTCGACGATATTTTTCATTACCGCAGCGTATTCGCGCTTATCGGTTTGAGCGCGTAGGGCCCAAACTGCGGGGCCGCGCGAGGCATTGAGGACGCGCTTCTGGAGATAGGTGCGATCGCTCATTTTCCCAATTTCCCCCCCCAAAGCATCCACCTCATGGGTTAATTGGGACTTCGCCGGCCCTCCCACAGCAGGGTTACAGGGTTGCCAGGCAATTTTATCCAGATTAAGCGTCAGCAGAAGGGTGCGACATCCAAGGCGGGCAGAGGCAAGGGCTGCTTCGCACCCGGAATGGCCTGCACCGACAACAACGATCTCAAATTCATCTTGGAAGTCTACGGAAGTCATGGCGTTGCGGTTGAACGGAAAACATAGACTTTTATTGTAGCAATCTGACAACCTGAAGACACTTGATTTTCGGATTGGATGCGCGAATACCAAAGATACGAGCCAAATAATAGTAATCACACTGCTCGGAAAACTCCCATTCTGCTCGACTGACATAAAATGGGATGCGATCGCACTGAGATTCATCTGTCACAGTGGTTTTCGCATCAATATACAAATATTCTGCACCCTGTTCATCAAGAATCACAAAATCATAGGGCTGGCGCTGTTCAGTCTCTTGGTTAAGCCAAATGACGCGACTCTCACCAAAATTTTCAACCAACTGATGATACAAAAAATCTTCTCCCTCTCGGCCAATAGCAGCAATATCTTGTTTATAAGAATTAACATTACTAACTGGTAAATATGGAATAGTAAGAACACTTATTTTTTTTGAAGATCGAACTGATTTGGGTTTAATAAACAGATGCATGACTGCTTCATAAACTCCCAATTCATGCAAGGCAAATATCAAACTGGAATTCTCTCCAAGTTCCACCGCATCTTGTAAAAGATTGATTGCCGATATTTTTTCTTTATTTTCGATTAACTCAGTTACTTCATCTAACGTGACTTCATCTAAAGATATTTCTTTCACTAAAAGATTAAAACTCTCAAACTCCCGATCGGTCATTTCCTGTCTCACAACTTGAAATGCTTTGAATTGCTGTGAATTTTGGGCAAAATCTTCTAGATCTTGCTCAGACACATCTGGGTTTTCTGCCAAACGACTTAATGCCGATAGTTTGTCCTGGTGATTGAGAATTTTGAAGATGTCGGTACTGACTTCCGTATCACTCAATGTCTTCAGAAATAGACTAGCTCTATTACTATAAAAGTAAGGGAATATCCGATCGAGCAAATCATCGGATTGATAATTAGACCATTCAATTAATGTAGTGATTACCCTGGTAAATTGAGAATCTCCAGTTTTATCTTCTCTCTCCCAAGTTTTTAGCGCTCCATCAATATCTATGGCAATATCTTTAATCGTTTTGATCTCTTCTTCCTTATGAAATAGAGTTTCAGCATTAAGAAATCGCTTATCTAATAGAAAATCATTCCAATAGTCAGAAGTCAGCATTTCCAGTGCTTCTTTTAACTCTTCCGGAATATCCTCATCTTTCTTCAGCTCTTCCTTAAGCATAAATTTCCCACATTGATTGGGAAGAAGAGAATAGTCTTGAAAGATTTTTTTATCTTGTTGATGAAGAAAACAAACAAACCGATCTAGCCATGAAATTACTCTATCTTGCTCCCAGTCAAAATATTTCACTAAGCTGTCCAAATTTTCCTGGTTTTCAATATCAACAGCAATAGAGCTAAAAATCCATTCATAAACTAGAGTCCATGAAAAACCTACCAAATTTTGTAAATAGGTTTTATCGGGAATTTGTCCAGGATAAAAATCACGGGAAAATTCCCAAATCTGATGTTTTGTAGAGGTTTCATTTTCTGAGGTAATAAAATAGCTGATTAGATGATATATTGGGCGACTTAAGTTCCAATAATCTGAAGTATCTTCTTTATTACTTGCCGCTTTAATACATGCATTAATTTCATTAGAAATATTTTTGACATCCTTGCGATCGATCTGATTTTCAAACCCTGTGATTCTGCGATCTAAGAGAATTTCTCGACAGGGTAAACTCAGCATTTCCATCACATCTTTCAGTTCTTCTGGAATGCGATTGTCAATGTAGCATCCTTCCTTATTGATCAATCTACCCTTTTGATTGGGGAGAAGGCAATATTTTCTCAGCAACTTTTCATGATGGTCTCTAACAAATTGAAGTACAGAGTTAAGCCATTCCAGAGTTTGATCGATATTCCAATCGAGATGTTCTGCCAGTGCCTCAACCGTTTTGAGTCTATGAATATCTTCTAGAAAATTTTCAAAAGTGTATTTAATATCCTCTGACAATTTCTGACCTAAAGCTGATTTTAGGATGTCGTGCCAATCGAGAATATATTCGGGTTGAGGTAAGTATTCGGGATAAAAATCAGAGGCTAACTGGGCAAAGTGTTGAACTTTTGCTCTACTTTTGTAGCTAGGTATTAGAGCCTCTTTGAGGATGATTCTGATTCCTGCAACCGTATCTACGAAGGTGGTATTACTGAGTAGAGTGACCAAATCATCTAAAATTTTAGAGTTATACCAAGGTTCGTCAATATTGTCGGGAATTTTAGCCGTATTTTTCAATTTTGCCAATAAGTGAACCTGATGCCAATTGGAACTGACTAAATGGAGTAACTCAGCATAAAGTAAGTTGGCTTGTTCTAAAAGCTCTTTATTTTGAGGGGTTTTGATGGGATTATCGGGATTGAGTAAGATACCGTCTCTGGGTTCGGTGGGATTGAATAAGGGACTATTGATGACGACGGGATAGGGAAAAGTTTCGGAACCAATTAGGGGAAATTCACAGAAAAGGGTTGGGATTTCATCGGGAATTTCTTGAATCGAATAAACCTGATTGTCTCGTGGTTCTACTTCAACCGCAAGGGTAAGGGTTTGCTGGGAATTGGATAAGCAAGCGATGGTTTGTTGCTGTTGTGCGGAATTAGTCTTTTGTTGTACAATTGTCACAAGCAACAGGGTATCAATTTGATGACGCTCAAGAGTTTGATAGTGATAGGTTACATCTTGAGTTCGATCGGATACCGTGACAGAGGTAATGGTAGGGATAAAAGCGAGTGCATAGGCGATCGCGTGATGCAAGTCCTCAATACCTGCTTGAGCGACTTTAAAACCAGCTTCATCTAATACATAACGAAAGCAAGTATCACAGGTTTGGTTGGGTTGATAGTTGTCTATGGGGGGATAAGAGCGATCGCTATCAATAGCTTCAAAGATCGAAAACGCAGCATCAACATTTTCAATCATTTCGTCTAAGTCAGTTGGACTTCTATCGAGAAGAATATTAAATGGCTTGTAAACACAGATTTGATCCTCCTGATTTTTCAGAACTCCACTAATTTCAACCTTCCGGGAAAGCAAATGAGTCGTCATGAAGCCTGTGCCAAATTTTCCTGTAGTTTTAGGCGTTTGGTTGTCTTCCCGTTTGCGCTCTTTACTGGAAACTTGTTCAATTAAGTAGGTAATATTTTCAATCGAGAAGGGATTGCCATTGTGTCTAAACTCCACATAGTCTTGAGTCAAGATAATTTCAATCTTAACTTCCTCATGCGCTACATCTTTAGCATTTTGCAGTAATTCCCAAATCCATCGCCGTTTAGAAGATGCTCGATTAAAAAGCTGATCGATTCCATCCAGAAGTTTGGTGGCGATAACTTTCTGATAGGCTTTTTTTCTAGCCTCTTCTGCCTGCTGTCGAATGCCCATGTTTTCCCTGATATGTGAGTTGTTTTTATTGTATCATACTCTAGCTTGACGGCGATCGCCCCCACCATCCCTCACCCATACTATTTCACCTTGAGTTTAGGATATAACTAGATTAAGTCAGTCATAGTGTAGGTTGGGTTGAGAAACGTTTCGGCCCAGTTCCAGATGAGGTTATAGTGAGTCAAACTGCTTCTAGGCTATAATCAATTACACAAAAAAATCACTCATTCAGCCTAAAAAAATTATGAGTTCAACGCCTGAATTACTGAACCGAATTACGCAAAATACCGGTCAATGTGGCGGTCGTCCCTGTATTCGAGGGATGTGAATTCGCGTCACCGATATTTTAGGAATGTTATATCATTTCGCTATGAAGCTGCAACCGATCAATCCTTGAGTAGCAAGGGTTTAGAGCCAATCATGAAGCGCATCTTAAATGGTATTAGCAGAAAATGTTAGCGTTACTGAAATTTTAGAGGACTTTCCCGATCTAGAACTAGCCGATATTCAAGCTTGTTTGATCTTTGCTGCACGACGTACTGATTTTCCGAGACTAACCGCAACTTGCGAGAATTGTTGACGGCGACTTTACCTGATGCGTTAGAGCAATTGTACCAAGGAGAAATAATTGTGGAAATTATGAATATTGCTTAAAATGACCGATCGACAAAAATTGATGAAATTTTTGCAGATGTTCGCGATCGCACTCCTACACCCGAAAAACCTTGCTGGTTATGAGCATAAAATTCCTCTACTGCTGTCTAAGATCCTAATCACAAGGATGCAATCGACTCACTCCTCTCCTAATGCGTAGCCATTCATTCGCTAATCTGGTTTCCCCTGGTTGAATTTGGCGATCGCCTAATTCTGGATTCCGAATATAAAATATCGCATCAGCAACCCGATCTAAATCCTTGCTTGATAAGTTAACTCCATCACGAGATACACTATCATAATTGGCAAGGCCCGCTGAATTAGCCAGTGCTGAATTGGTCAGTCCACTCTCACAGTTATGATTGTGAGGAATGAGAAGCGCTTGCATCACATTTTGAATGGCATTCCATTCTCTGACATACTCCGTTTCATCCGGCCGAATTTTGCGCTCTGACAGTTGGGGATTGACACTATAGAAAAAACGATCTGTCCACAAATCGATCGCTTCTGGCGAGATCGGGTTTCGAGCATCACTGATATATCCGGTTTCTTGCAGAAATATACGTAAATCTACAAAAAATGAACTGCGATCGTCATGGAGATAAACGTTCTGTATCCGTTGCCAGCCATCTTCTGCTTCTTCGAGTAAATATTTTGTTGCTAAATAGGCAGCCAAAATTCCCCGAACATTAGATGGCTCATCTCCATATGTTTCCTTTCGGGTTTGATAAGATTCCCAGAGTTGAGTGGCAGAGCTATCAATCTCTTCAGGAAAACGAGTTGTTACCTCTCTCAAACTGTCTTGATGATATTGCCAAATCCGTGGAGGAAAAGCAGAATCAGCATAAGAGGTAAATGCATAAGCAAAACGAGAATCACGGCTGTAAAATTCTATGATGCCATCATCATCTAAATCTTTAAGGCTAGGTATAGCGACTCCATCTCCCCAGTCATGGGTCATGTAAGTATAGTTTTGAGATGCTCGATCGTAGCGGTAGATGAAGGAATAGAAACAACAGTGAGCGCCACCGGTAAAGAAAGTCAGGACTATTTCAGGTTCTGAATCTCCATCCAAATCTTGAACCCAAGAGGAGGGATCGTTTTCTCTAAAGTAGGGGCGATCAAATTCTTTACTTCGGGTAGGGATAGGCTGATTTAAGATGATTTTACCGTCTCGAATAAGTTTTAAGCGTAAATTTAAAACTCGAAAATCATCTTCCTTTTGGTCATAGGAAACTTCGGCTTGCACATGACGAAATTCCGCCCTCTCAATCACAGCATGTACTTTCTCTGGAGTTAAAACGAATAAAGAACTCATTACAGCAGAAAGTCCACAGGTTAATAAGGAGGATATTTTCATCTTAGGTTTAAATTATCATTACAAGCTTATCATTACAATCTTACTCTAGCTCATGGTAGAGTGTGTTAATTATATCATCGAGCAGACAGAGCTGCAAGCAGCGATCGCCATGACAAGTCTTAAAACAGACTAAATCTAAACGTTATGTAGACTGGCTCTCCAAAATCACTCTAATTCTTTCCCGAAACAACCGCACCGCAGATCGTTGTCCAACCGCTTTACTCTGCTCGATAAAACTGGGGATTTCATCCAAAGGTAAAAAGGGAAAAGCCAGACTTTTATCCGACCGTTGATATTCTCCCTCAATCAGTTGATAAACTTGCAGGGTTTCCTTGGTATATCTCCACAGTTCCGGCACTCCCAATGCTGCATAAATCGTAAATTTCTTCAGGGATGAGCGAGTATAATCTGACTCAATTGCCAAATCTGGAGGGGGATCGTTAGGCAGTTTAATAATTTTATCTCTGACTAAAGCTTCATTCTGAATATAAAAGCAAGTATCTGGCTCAATGGCACGACTTAAATCTTCTCGTTCTAAGAGCAAGGCACCGACATCCATCACCTCAATTTCTAATTCATCGGCGATAGTATCAATAAAACGTGCTATTAGTCGATTAGGGACTTCATGCTGTTGTAATGGCATCCTCAGTTCTAACACTCCTTTATCATAAGCAATTCTCCACGCCCGATCCTCGCCAACATCTGCCATCAGTGCCTGATACGTTGACCAGCTTACATTTCGTAAAATGATGCGATTTTCTGGGGAAACTTGCTGTGGTTTAGGAGCTAATGTTGTAGTTTGCATCCGTAGTATCCTTGGGCATTTGATTTAGCAATACCTTCGCCAATCGTTAGGAGTTACGGGGCAATTGGCTCTAAGCCCCTTGTCTAAGCCTAGTGAAAGCCAAGCTACGGAAAAATGTCGAAGGTATTCATTCAGTGTAACATTTTTTAAGCATAAGAGCAATAGAGTTTTTGCCATCGCTTAATCGAGAATTTCTCGAATTATTTGCCGAAATAACCGCACTGCCGATCGCTGTCCTATCTCTTTACTCTGCTCGATAAAACCGGGTATTTCATCCACAGGTAAAAACGGGAAAGCGAGACTTTTATCCGACTTTTGATATTCTCCATCAATCAGTTGATAAACTTCCAGGAGTTCCTTGGTATATCTCCACAGTTCTGGCACTCCCAATGTTGCATAAATCGATGCTTTATTCATCGAGGAATGGGTATAGTCAGACTCGACTGCTAAATCTGGCGGTGGAACTTCATCTAGATTAATACTTCTGCCTCTAACGAGAGCTTCACTCTGAATATAGAAACAGGTAGCGGGTTCAATAAAACGATTTAAATCTTCCCGCTTTAAACTTAAAGATCCCAAACTTCTCAGTTCAATTTCCAACTCATCGACTAAGACTTCTACAAAGTTCTCAATCAGTCGCTTGGGTTCTTCATGTTCTTCTAAAGGCATCCTAATTTCTAACACTCCGCGATCGTAGGTGAATCGACAAGCCCGATTTTCTCCAACTTCTGCGAGCAAGGCAGTAAATGTTAACCAGCTTACTCCGTTTAAAATAACTTTTCCTCCTGGGATAACTGGCTGTTCTGTGGGAGGCGGTTTTGTGGTTACCATCTCATACTACCTCAATAAATTTATCCATTTATATCCTGTTTAACCCACAGCATAATCAGTCATTTCTCGCATAATAGGAGGGAAAAAACCGAAAACTATATCGTGTTTAGGTACACCCAAGTCAACTAAATCTGCTGCCATATCATGCTCGGTTGAGTTAGCAAAAATCCAGATTTTTTCATTGCGGATATCCATATGCATGACACAATGATGTACCCAGCGCTCATTAAGCCAACCGAGATGGACAATTGGATAGTGATTTCGCTCGGTGTCAAAAATAGTTAAAACTTCAATCTCACCATAAGCTGGCTTAACTTTTGCGTAATCGATTAGCAATTGCTGCACAATTTGTTGATAGTGGGTTAATTGATCGCTCAGTTCTTCCATAGTAAAATCGCCTCTGATTCAACATTGTAAACGATAAGTTTGACAGAATTTTCTTTGGGTTGGATAAATTACTCAACTAATTATATTATAGAGCTATCTAAAATCTCTTGGTTTGTAAATTACGTTAGGTTTCACTTGCGGACAATCCAATCTACGGGAAAATAGTGAAGATATGATTAAGGGAAGAAGTTTTGTTCTGTTTTGCTGATTAGCGTCCTGTGATGGGGTATCCTAAGTGACGATCACCATAACCGATCGCGGCAACACTAATCACTGAATGAGAGGAAATTCATGACTGAGCCGTCTCACACCACTAAATTGAATCCTAGCTCTAGTTTTAGCGTCAAAATTCGGGTTAAACTCCGAAATCGTGCCGGAGCCTTAGCTAAGGTAACTGGGGCGATCGCATCTATTGGAGGGAGTTTAGGGGAAATTAATCTTTTGGAACGCACCCTTGATTTTACGCTGCGGGACATTACGGTTGATGCTGGCTCTACGGAACAAGCAGAGGAGATTGTCCAAGGGATTAAAGCCATACCGCATGTTGAAGTGCTGGATGTGTCGGATAAAACGTTCGATCTGCATAAAGGTGGGAAGATTACCATTGATAGCAAAATAGCCATTAAAGGTCAGTCTGACTTGGCTATGGCTTATACTCCTGGGGTCGGTCGGATCTGTAAGGCGATCGCCGAAAATCCAGAAAAAGCCTTTGATTTAACCATTAAAAGTAATACGGTTGCCATTGTCACTGATGGTAGTGCTGTCCTAGGATTGGGGAATCTGGGCCCCTTAGGTGCGCTGCCGGTGATGGAAGGAAAAGCCATGCTGTTTAAGGATTTTGGTGGACTCGATGCCTTTCCGGTTTGTCTGGATACCCAAGATACCCAAGAGATTATTGAAACGGTAAAACGGATGGCTCCTGTATTTGGTGGAGTGAATTTGGAAGATATTAGCGCTCCCCGATGCTTTGAAATTGAGCGTCGTTTGAAAGAAGAGTTGGATATTCCCATTTTCCACGATGACCAACATGGAACGGCGATCGTCACTCAAGCGGCGCTCTATAATGCCCTGAAATGGGTGAAAAAGAGCCTGGGAGAGGTGCGAATTGCGATCAATGGGGCCGGAGCGGCTGGGGTGGCGATTGCCCATCTATTGCAAGAAGCAGGAGCCAAAACCATCATCATGTGTGACTCGAAGGGCATTGTGTCTACCGAACGGTCAGATTTGAACGCGGCTAAACAGGAGTTTGCCGTGGCGGAGTCGGGATCTTTAGCCGATGCCATGAAAAATACCGATGTCTTTATTGGGGTGAGTGTACCAGGGGTGCTGACTCCAGGAATGGTAAGTACGATGGCAAAAGATGCGATCGTGTTTGCCATGGCTAACCCCATTCCGGAAATTCAACCAGAGTTAGTCACAGATCGCGTAGCAGTTATGGCTACCGGACGCAGTGACTATCCGAATCAAATCAATAATGTCTTAGCCTTCCCTGGGGTCTTCCGAGGTGCTTTAGATTGCCGCGCCCGCAGTATTACTCGCAAAATGTGCATTGAAGCAGCAGGGGCGATCGCCTCTTTAGTCAGTCCCATTGAGCTGAGTCCCCATCATATCATTCCTTCTGTATTCGATTCTCGCGTTGCTACTGCCGTATCTGCTGCGGTGCAACAAGCAGCCCGGGCCGAAGGTATTGCCCAGTGTTAAAACAGGATGGGGGATAGGGGGATAGGGGGATAGGAGGATGGGGGAATATACAACGATCTCCCCTTCTCCTGCTAACCCTACCTATCCCTTGAATGAATTACCCGAACTTGATGTAACCCCCAATAACTATGAAAACTGTTTCCTATTGGATCGGTGCTAGTGTTAGCACTCTTATTCTTGGATCTCCCTTCGTCGCTTGGGCAGGGCCAACGCTATACTACGAAAAATTATGGTTAGATCTGTCAGTTTCGGCTTGTTTGCAGAGAGCAGAAGAGGCGATCGCCTCTACCGAGGTTCCGGTGTTAAATGTCAATGACACTCGCGTGTTAGCCGTCAGTCCTACCGTCTCGGTGGCGATCGACTGCGAGGCGATCGACACTAAAACCCGCATTATCATTATGGTCAGTAGCGATGGCAATGAACCCATGATAGCCATTAACTTAACCCAAACGTTGAAAGAAGCCATGAGCGACATCAATCATAAAGATCCAGAGTCAAACTAAATCCAGGTAATATGGATTCGCCAGATAACTCTGTAGGCAAACTTCGCACTTCTACCTCTTTTTGTGGCCGATAAATTTCCACTTGTTGCTGTTGGGGATTAATCAACCATGCCAATTGTACCCCCGCATCGATATATTCAGTCATTTTGGCACGCAACTGTTCTAAACTATCCGTTGCTGACCTTAATTCGATCGCAAAATCGGGCGCAATGGGTGGAAATTTGCGTCGTTGTTCGGGAGTTAAAGCTAAATAGCGTTCCCGGCGAATCCAAGCCGCATCTGGAGAACGATCCGCACCATTGGGTAGCTTAAATATAGTCGAGGAACTGAAGGTATAACCCAGGTCAGTTTGTCGATTCCAAATTCCCAAATCAGTGATTAAATCTGCTTCTCGCTTTCCGCTATCGCCTCCTACAGGGGACATAATAATCAGTTCTCCTCTAGCATTTCGTTCAAAGCTAAAATCACGGTTATTTTGACATAAGTGATAGAATTGCTCGTCACTGAGGTTAACGGTATCTAAATTTAATGTCAAAGGACTCATAACATTACCTCTAACCTGAATATTGATTAATATTGTATCATGCTTTACGGATTGAGCTGTTTTAATACTAACCCATTTGCGTCCTAAATAGAAAACGATAGCGTTTCTCTCTTCTATGAGATACAGCTTGAAGCCTTCAACCCTAAGCCATACAAGCTATTGCCTATTCCCTATTGCCTATTCCCTAGAGCGAAGCGCTATAATACGTTGATATTTTTGTTTATCTGTTTTTGCTTTAAAAGCAACCTCAAAACCAGAACCATGTTTCATTCTCCTGACTCTATGCATACAGTAGATTACCTCCGCATCAGCCTAATTGACCGATGTAATTTTCGGTGCGACTATTGTATGCCTGCGGATGAAGAACTCAACTATATCTTAAGTCAAAATCTCCTCGCATCTGACGAGATTCTTACCCTCTTGAAAGAGGTTTTTATTCCCCTTGGTTTTACCCGCTTTCGCTTAACCGGAGGTGAACCCTTACTACGTCCGGGAGTGGTGGATTTGGTGCGACAAATTGCCCAACTGCCCCAAACCCAAGATTTAGCCATGACTACGAATGGATTTTTACTCGATACCTTGGCGCAAGACCTGTATGATGCCGGTTTGAGGCGGATTAATATTAGTCTTGATTCCCTAGAACCAGAGACATTTGACAAAATTATCGGAAATCGGGGTAAAAGTCGCTGGGAACGAACATGGGCAGGGATTCAGAAGGCATATGAAGTAGGGTTCAACCCCTTAAAATTGAATGTGGTAGTGATTCCTGGGGTGAATGACCATGAGGTGTTAAATTTAGCGGCATTAACTCTAGATCGCCAATGGCATGTCAGATTTATCGAGTTTATGCCCATTGGCAATGGTCATTTATTTACCGAGCGAGCCTGGATACCTTCGGAGGAATTACGCCAAAGAATTCGGGAGTGTTGGGGACTTACAGAGGGTGAGGTGCGTGGAAATGGGCCGGCAGATGTGTTCCAAATTCCTGGCGCTCAGGGGACATTGGGGTTTATTAGTCAGATGTCCGAGTGTTTTTGCGATCGCTGTAATCGAATGCGGTTATCGGCTGATGGTTGGTTGCGTCCCTGTCTGCTCAATGAAACTGGACAGATCGATCTCAAAAGCGAGTTGCGATCGCAGGTTCCTTTAACCGAATTACGCCAACAAGTCGCCGATCTCTTACAGATTAAACCAGAGATTAATTTCAAACAACGGGAATCGGGTACAGAAGGCGCTTACACCCGCACCATGTCCCAGATTGGAGGATGAGAGCGCTAGGGGGAAATCACTCAAGCTTCTGGCGTTAAATTCAGGCCGCGATACACTTGTTCAATGGGAAAACGGAGGTTAATACTTGTGAGTTCTATGGTATCCCCTTCTTGATAGTTGATAATGATCCATTCTCCGGCATCATTTTTATGATACAAATCCATGGCTATGTGAGTCGAACTAACCAGTAAATAATCGATTAAGGCGGGATTCTGGCGATACATCCTAAACTTCCCACCGCGATCGTAGGCTTCCGTACTTTGAGATAAAACTTCCACAATTAAGCAGGGATAAGTGAAAGAGTTAGGGTTGTTTTTGTCGCGATCGTCGCAGGTAACACTAGCATCGGGATAAGTGTAGTTCTGAGTGTCAAGCATATTAATCTTGATATCTGAATTGCCTGTAATACAACCACTTCCTTCTAAATGAGCCTCAAACATCGCTGTAAATCGGATACCAATGCGCCCATGATTGACGCTACCGCCTCCCATGGCATAAACTTGACCTTCTATATATTCATACTTTTCTAGTTGTGCTTCTTCCCAAGCAAAATACTCTTCAGGAGTGAGATGGGGATAGTTATCTTTAGCTGCAATCATAATTATTAATTTTAATGGTTAATTTCTCAAAGATATTTGAACTGTAGGAAAAAAGCCTTAACCTTCTGGCGTTAAATTCAGGCCGCGATACACTTGTTCAATGGGAAAACGGAGGTTAATACTTTTGAGTTCTATGGTGTCCCCTTCTTGATAGTTGATAATGATCCATTCTCCGGCATCATTTTTATGATACAAATCCATTTCTATATGAGTCGAACTAACCAGTAAATAGTCGATTAAGGCGGGATTCTGGCGATACATCCTAAACTTCCCACCGCGATCATAAGCTTCCGTACTTTGAGATAAAACTTCCACAATTAAGCAGGGATAGGTAATATATTGGCTTGTATTTTTATCTCGCTCATCACAGGTCACACTAACATCCGGATAGGTATACTGATGAGTCTCAGCGATATTAACTTTCAGATCGGAATTGCCGGTTTCACAACCACTCCCTTCTAAGTGATTGGAAAATAAAGTGGTAAATTTGACGGAGATCAAGCTGTGATTTTTGCTGCCGCCTCCCATGGCATAAACTTGACCTTCTATATATTCATACTTTTCTAGTTGTGCTTCTTCCCAAGTGAAATACTCTTCAGGAGTGAGATGGGGATAATTATCTTTAGCTGCAATCATAGTTATCAGGAATGGAAAATAGAGTCTTTCCCCATCATAACATTGGCCACTATAGCAATTCTCTCTTCTATAGAGTACAGTGTGAAGCCTGAGATTCTAAACAATACCAGCTACTCTCTATTCCCTAGGGCGAAGTGCTATCCATTGACCACTATGATAATATGAAAGATATCTTAAATTATAAATTATCTATATCTTTAATCATTCATGAAACTCAAAAAATATAGGTTACTATTGATCGGTGTCTTCTTGTTTACGCTGCTGGGTTGTCTGTCCAGTGGAGGAAAAGAACTGCACGAGTTTAACCCAACAATTCGAGTACCTGCGGAGTGGGAAACCCATGCAGGTACATGGATGCAATGGCCAAGTGCTTATGAGTCAGAGATGCGTCCAGAATTTGCCCAGATTATCGATATTATTCAAGATTACGAACCGGTTCACCTGTTGACCAGTAGTGAGGCTGAAAAAAGGAGAGCCAAACAATTTTTGTTAAAAAAAGGAGTTCCCAATACCCAAATCACTTGGCATATTGTGCCCGTAGATAATGCTTGGTTGCGGGATAATGGGCCCATTTATGTGACGGATGGAATCGATCTGTGGATTCAAAATTGGAGATTTGATGCCTGGGGAGGGAACTTTGGCTCAGATATTGAGTACGAAAATGACAATCGGGTTCCCATTTATATTGGAGAATATTTGGGTTTGCCCGTTGAAGATTATCAAGATTATGTGTTAGAAAAAGGCAATTTAGAATTCAATGGCGCAGGGACATTAGTGCTAAATTGGGATTGTCAGGACGATCGCAATCCTGGAATGACTCAAAGGGAACATGAAGCCATTCTCAAGCAGGCTTTTGGGGTTCACACCATCATCTGGGCCTATGGACATCACCGAGATGATGGAACCACAGGTCACATTGATGGGATTGCACGGTTTGTTGACCGCAATACCTTGATGGTTGCAGATTACGAACGCTCAAAGACGGAACGGAATTTAGTAAGAGATGCTAAAAAAGCAGGATTAGAGGTCGTTCGCTATCCGGGTAATCCAAACTGGTTGGTCGGTAACGGATTTGTCTTAGCAATGGGGGAAGGAGAGGAGAGGATTGACGCTGCATTAAAATCTGAACTGGAAGTTCTATTTCCCGATCGCCAAGTTCACTTAATCGATGCAGAAGCGATCTTCGATTCAGGAGGCGGTATCCATTGTGTCACCAACGATCAGCCTGCATAATCTTTAGATTCAGGCGATTCCCTATCATTTGGAAACGGCCCACGATCGCACTTGTCCTAAAGTTACCGGAGTGCGATCACATGGCCAAAGGGAGAAATTTTGCGATCGCGCTTACCAAATGACTGGCGAATAGAAATCGGCTATTTTGCGATCTGCGGTAATAATAGCAGCGTTATTTTTCTGAGCCATTGCAACAATAACCCGATCTGCCGGATCTCGATGCTCCCATGATAATCGAACACTTTCTAGCCAAATTTCTTCATCTATCGGGACAAGACGAATCACATCAGACTTTTTTAAGGTGGCAAGATACTCATCAATATCCACCCCCAAATCTAATTTATTGTTTTTAATTTTAATAGCAATTTCCCAAATTGATATTGATGCAACCAGACCATTTTTATCTTGTTCCATGCGATCGCTGGCTTCTTTGGCTTTGGGAGAAAGGCGAGCAGGATCTAAACTCCACCAAATCAAAGCACAAGTGTCGAGAACAATTTTTATATTTCCTGCCATTCTTCAGTTGTTGGGTTGGTTAAGTCTTCCAAGTATTTAACTTTTCCTCGCATATTTTTAAATAACTCTGAAGTCGGGAGCGACTTTTTATAGGGGGAAATTGTAATAATCGGTTGATTTCCATCGGTGACTACAACTTCTTCCCCTTCCAACTCGACCAGGTGCAACACATTAGACAATTCACCGATTAATTGGTTTTTGTTAATTATTTTCATAAAAAACATAAAACGATGTAAACTATATCTATTATACCAAATTTAGTCAACCCATGAAATGTACAAGCCAAGTTGGAGGTAGCTCTCGTCTGGCTCCCCTTCCCCTCTGCTCCCTGCTCTCTTGCCTCCGCTCCTGTAAATTTAGGACAAATTGATAACCTCAATCGGTAAAAAAGCCCATGTTGTAATCAAAGTAGATGAATTATTTTGGCTGAATTTCTTAACCGCTAAATGTCAAGGCTGGGATTTGTCTACTGAACAAAATAAAGGGGCAGTATTGCACAAAATCACAAATCCAACCCCTGCTGTTTATATTTATCAATTAACAATCCTTGATAATACCTTTTAGATTCATGGAACAGGGGTGGGAAATACCTATCTGAAACACCGTAAATTCCGAATATCTGGCACATCCAGTCTTTTCTACAATGGTCTCAAAGCATTAAAATGAAGTATCTGAAGAGACTATGCAACCCAATAATCCCAATCAATTTACAGAAAAAGCGTGGCAGGCGATCGCCCAAACTCCGGATATTGCCAAAAGCTATCAACATCAGCAACTCGAAAGCGAACACTTAATGAAAGCGCTCCTCGAACAGAATGGGTTAGCCACCAATATCTTATCCAAAACCCAGGTGAATCTACCCGCCTTTCGGGAGCAAACGGAAGCCTTTCTCCAACGACAAGCCAAAGTCCAGGGAGGGGGAGGATCGGTTTATCTTGGTCGTTCCTTAGATACCTTGCTCGATCGCGCCCAAACCTATCAGAATCAGTATGAGGATAGTTATATTTCCATTGAACACCTCTTACTAGCCTTTCTCCAGGATGACCGCTTTGGTAAAAGCTTGTGCAAAGATTTTAAACTGGATGAAGCCAAACTCCAGCAAACCATTCGCGACATTCGAGGAACCCACAAAGTGACCGATCAAAATCCTGAAGGCAAATATGAAGCCCTAGAAAAATATGGCCGAGACTTGACCGATGCCGCGCGGCAAGGTAAGCTAGACCCCGTGATTGGCCGGGATGACGAGATTCGCCGCACCATTCAAATCCTCTCGCGACGCACCAAAAACAACCCCGTGTTAATTGGGGAACCTGGAGTCGGAAAAACGGCGATCGCCGAAGGATTGGCACAGCGCATCGTTGCTGGAGATGTGCCCCAGTCCCTCAAAGACCGTGCCTTAATCGCTCTAGACTTAGGCGCACTCATTGCTGGAGCCAAATATCGAGGCGAATTTGAAGAACGACTCAAAGCCGTACTCAAAGAAGTTACGGATTCTCAAGGTAATGTTATTCTCTTTATTGATGAAATTCATACGGTTGTCGGTGCAGGGGCAACCCAGGGAGCCATGGATGCTGGTAACCTGCTCAAACCCATGTTAGCGCGGGGAGAATTGCGCTGTATTGGTGCAACTACGCTTGATGAATACCGCAAGTATGTTGAAAAAGATGCTGCCTTAGAGCGTCGCTTTCAACAGGTGTATGTCGATCAACCCAGCGTTGAAGATACGGTATCCATTTTACGCGGACTCAAGGAACGCTATGAAGTGCATCATGGGGTGAAGATTTCCGATAGTTCCCTAGTTGCAGCCGCTACCTTATCGACTCGGTATATTAGCGATCGCTTCCTTCCCGATAAGGCGATCGATTTAGTCGATGAAGCCGCCGCCCGGTTAAAAATGGAAATCACCTCCAAACCCGAAGAACTTGATGAAATTGACCGCAAAATTTTGCAGCTAGAAATGGAGCGTCTTTCCTTACAAAAAGAAAATGATCCCATTTCCTTAGAACGATTAGAGCGCTTAGAAAAAGATCTCGCTAACCTGAAAGAACAGCAACATGCCCTCAATTCCCAATGGCAATTAGAAAAAGACAGGATTGACAATCTTCAGAACATAAAAGAAGAAATCGATCGCGTCAACGTTGAAATTCAGCAAGCTGAACGTAATTACGACCTCAACCGCGCCGCAGAATTAAAATATGGCAAACTAACGACCCTGCAAAAACAACTCACTGAAGCCGAAACCCATCTTGCTGAATCGCAAACTACGGGCAAATCCCTACTCCGTGAAGAAGTAACTGACTCAGATATTGCTGAAGTCATCTCCAAATGGACCGGCATACCCATTAGTAAACTCGTAGAATCGGAAATGCAAAAACTCCTCAATTTAGAGGATGAATTACACCAACGTGTCGTAGGACAATATGAAGCCGTAACTGCCGTTTCTGATGCTATTCAACGGTCTCGCGCAGGTCTATCTGACCCCAATCGACCGGTTGCCAGTTTTATTTTTCTCGGCCCCACAGGAGTCGGAAAAACTGAACTGGCAAAAGCCCTCGCGGCCTATCTATTCGACACCGAAGAAGCCCTCGTTCGGATTGATATGTCCGAATATATGGAAAAACATGCCGTTTCCCGATTAATTGGCGCACCTCCCGGTTATGTTGGCTATGATGAAGGTGGACAATTAACGGAAGCCATTCGCCGCCGTCCTTACTCCGTCATTCTCTTTGATGAAATTGAAAAAGCCCATGCCGATGTCTTCAACATCATGCTCCAAATCCTTGATGATGGCAGGGTTACAGACTCGCAAGGGCATACCGTAGATTTCAAAAATACGATTATTATCATGACCTCTAATATCGGCTCCCAATACATCTTAGATCTGGCGGGAAATGACGATAATTATGAGGAAATGCAAACTACCGTGATGGAAGCTTTGCGTTCCACATTCCGCCCAGAATTTCTCAATCGCATTGACGAAACGATTATTTTCCACTCGTTGAAAAAAGAGCAACTACGAGAAATTGTGCAACTGCAAACAGTACACTTAGAATCTCGGTTAGCAGAGCGGAAAATCGCCCTAAAATTATCAGATACTGCCCTGGATTTCCTGGCAGCCGTTGGTTACGATCCGGTTTATGGAGCCAGACCCTTAAAACGAGCGATTCAACGGGAGTTAGAAACCAAGATAGCTAAGGGGATTTTACGAGGTGAATTTACCGAAGGTGATACGATCTTTGTGAATGAAGAAAATGAGCGCTTAACGTTGCAAAGCTTGAGTGCAAGTTTAGTCAAAACTTAAATCTAGTCTGGAGATCTAGAAACCCGCTTTTCTCAAAAAACGGGTTTCTGGCGTATCTAAGAACATTGGGCAACGGTTTGATTTTCTTTTAGAGCTATCAAATATTGTTCGAGTAAAAATTCTGGAATTTTAGTCAGAATTTCAGGATCTTGATGTTGAATAACCCGATCGGATTGACAGGAGATTTGGAGCTTATCCGGTGTATCTAAAGATTGGGGTACATATTCAAAGGAACAGGAAATTTGTCGTTGTTGACAACTATCCAAAACTGCCGCAATAATCATGCCATGACTACCGGGATAATCAGCAACAGAGTACCAATCTCCTTGATAGATCACTTCAAAACTGCGGCTATTGCGCTGGCGACAACGTTGGGGTTCGAGTTTCGCCCATTGAGATAGGTATTGACAAAGGGGGGATTGAGTCATTATCCCTTAAAGATTGACAGGACAAGGTTGGATCGGAGCAATACCTGTATTGTATCAATCTACAGAGAAGTTGAGCGTTCAATTTGTTCGATTAGATTCCAGAATTTGAGAATGCCGAGGCTAAACAGCACTAAGGAGGTAATACCGGAGGTAAAAAATTCTAGGCTATTACCTTCTAGGAGGCTGATTAAACTACTGCATCCTATCCAAGCGGCAATGCCCGTGAATACTGAGGCTGAGGTTCCTTCATCTCCTCTGGTGATTAACAAGAGGGCAATTCCCGATCCCAAAACACTGACTAATCCGGAAACGGTTCCAGTACAGGTAATGGCGATCGCCACTACACCATAGCGCAAAATTAAACCCCAGGTTCGCACACGAGGGGATCGCGATCGATAGTTTACTCTTATCATCCCATTGACTCCCGAAATCCTTCCCTCTCTTATCAGCCTAAACCTTGATCCTACGGCAATCTGTTACATTTATTTAATCTGAGTAACGATTGAATGTGTCGAATACACATGACTTTAAATCATCATCGGAACCAATCATGAAACACGCAAGCCTTTCAGAGACTCAATATTATACCTGGAAAACTTATCGCTGTGCCTATGAAGTCAGTTCTTCACCGCAATCCGATCCCCAAACTACTCCTCTGCTCCTTCTCCATCCGATTGGCGTGGGATTATCCCGTAGGTTTTGGGATCGCTTTATTACTCAGTGGCGAGATCGAGGCTATAGCCAACCGATTTATAATCCGGATTTGCTCGGATGCGGTGAAGGTGATATGCCGCGAGTTGCCTATACTCCCGAAGATTGGGCGGAGCAACTTAACTATTTTATCGAAACGGTGATTCAACAACCGGTAATTTTGGTGGTTCAGGGGGCCTTATTTCCTGTGGCAATTGCTTTAACACAACAGCAAAATAGTCACTCCTGGCTTAAAGCACTTGTCTTATCTACTCCACCGGCTTGGCCAGTCATAACACAAACGAGTCCTGATTGGCAAAATCGTCTCCTCTGGAATGGCTTTGATTCCCCCCTGGGTAGAGCGTTTTATCGTTATGCTCGTCGTCGTCAGTTTTTAGAATCCTTTTCCATACGTCAACTCTTTGGCGAACCTAAGCACGTGGATGATGAATGGTTAGATACCCTCCAAGTTGGCGCTCAAAACCCCGCTAGTCGCCATGCTGTGTTTTCTTTTTTGGCTGGATTTTGGCGCAGAGATTATCAAGAAGCCATTAGGAAAATTTCCCAACCCACTCTCGTAGCCGTGGGTGAAAAAGCCTCCAGCATTAGCAAAGAAGGAAAGCAAGAAAAAGCCGATCAATGGCTGACTAAATATCTCGCCCATCTGCCCAATGGAGAAGGAAAAAAAATCCCAGGACGCAATGTTTTACCCTACGAATCTACAGAGATTTTTGTTTCTTTGGTTGCCCAACAGTTGAGTCAATGGGAATTATAAGGTAACAGAGAATCGGGGAATACTGTTTAACTGGACATGCTATAGCAGTGAAAGAGTTGATTAGGACAGTGAAGTTATGGTTTGAGGCACTCTAGCAATAGGCTTGCTTTGCAATAGCTTGTATGGCTTAGGTTCTAAGGCTTCAAGCTATTCCCTATTCCCTATTCCCTAGCGCGAAGCGCTATAGAGTTTTCATCGCTTTAACTAACTCCTGGAATTACGATGTTATTTCAAACCATAAGCTTGCCCTCTCCCTATATGTCTTTCCCGTGGGAGAGGGAATTTTCCCCATTTTTAATTTTTAATGGATAAGGGAAAGCCTAACTTCTCCCGTTGCTCCAGATACAGATGGGCTATCTTGCGGGCTAAACTACGGATTCTGCCAATATAGCGCGTTCGTTCCGTTACAGCGATTACGCCCCTGGCATCGAGTAAATTAAAGCTATGGGAGCATTTAAGTACATAGTCTAAACCGGGAGTAACTAAGCCTTTGTCAATCAGTTGAGTGGCTTCTTGTTCATAGAGTTCAAATAACTTAAAGAGTAATTCTGGATTAGAGGCTTCAAAATTGTAGGTGCATTGCTCGATCTCCCCTTGCAGGTGAACATCGCCATAGGTGAGGCGATCGCTCCATTGAATTTCGGTGAGCGCTTCCACATTTTGCAGATACATAGCCAAACGCTCTAAACCATAGGTGATTTCAATGGCAACGGGATGACAATCAATGCCTCCACATTGCTGAAAATAGGTAAATTGGGTGACTTCCATGCCATCGAGCCAAACTTCCCAACCGACTCCCCAAGCGCCTAGGGTGGGAGATTCCCAATTATCTTCGACAAAGCGAATATCGTGATCTTCAGGCTGAATACCGAGAACCCGTAAGGAGTCCAGATAAAGATCCTGAATGTTATTGGGAGAAGGTTTCATCAGCACTTGATACTGATAATAGTGCTGGTAACGGTTAGGATTTTCTCCATAGCGTCCGTCGGTGGGACGACGACAGGGTTCGACATAAGCGACAGACCAAGGTTCTGGCCCGATCGCCCTCAGAAACGTATGGGGACTCATCGTACCTGCCCCTTTCTCCGTATCATAGGGCTGGACAACCAAACACCCGCGATCGGCCCAAAACTGATTTAAGGTAGCGATGACTGACTGAAAATTCACCCGGAAATTGTCCTCGATCGAATACAACAATTTCTATTTTCCCTTAAAAGTGTGAGGGGGCGTAACGAGTAATGAACAATGATATACTCCGGATGAAGTTGTCAATGGAGCATACTACCCATGTATGAAACCTACGGACCAGCCCCTTGGATTAAAACCGATCGCTACGGAATTACCAAAACTCTTCCCCCTGAGACTTCTGTAATTTGGTACAAAGCACTGCTACTGTGTGCCAATGGAGATGGAGAACTCTCACAACCCGAACGGGATTGGGTCATTGGTCATGCCACAACCTACCACCCTGAGATGAGTGAGAGCCAAATTGATGAACTGAGAAATTTCAACGGAACTGGCACAACGGATGATATCGAAAAACTCGTATTCAGCGATCCCCTAGCCAAAAAGGGACGTTATGTTCTCGTTTATGAGGCAATTCAGGCTTCGGCTGCAGATGGGGACTACAGTGACGGAGAAAAAGCGACGATTCGTAAAATGGCGGGCAAGCTCGGAATTGGTGAAGCCAAAGTAGCAGAACTTGAGAGTTTGTTTGAAGAAGAGAAGGCGTTAAAAGAGAAGCGGATTCGGATCTGGCATCCTGAAGGGATTCCGGGAGAAGACTAGGGATACACCGCTACAATTGCGTTGATCGATGACAAGGGTTGAATGTTAACCAGTTCAAAGCCTGCGCTCTCGAGTAAAGAGGCAAACTCGGATTGAGTCCGTTCTCCGGGGCCTCCACTTGCTCCTGGTGCGCCATGTACCAACAACATCTGCAAGTTTTTGATGCCAATATAGGGGTTGCGGACTTGGTCATCTTCAATTAGTTCAAAAATGTATAGCTTGTTGCCAGCGTGCATGGCCTGCCTGACATGGGTGAGAATCGTGAGTGCCTGTTCATCAGAATAGGAATGCAAAATGCGTTTTAGGATGCCATCCCCCGGAATATCGGGCAATGTAACCTGCATATCAACTCCGATCGCCTGCAAGCGCGGTCGAACAGATACGCGAGCGATCGTGTCTGGAACATCAAACAGTTGCCCCTGAATACCTTTGTACTTTTCTAAAATTCCGGTAATGAGCGCCCCATTTCCCCCGGCAATTTCAGCAATCTGTTGGGATTGAGAAAAGTCAAACCCTTGCAAAATATCCCGAATTTCGACCCGCGACATCGATTCCATCGCGCGATCGAAAGCGGCGGCTAAATCCTGATGTTCTCGGAGGTAATCGTAGAAGAGGCGATCGCGCCCAAGCTGATAAATACTTTTGCCCGTTTGTAATAGTTCTTTCCACAGAGTACGTCGTTGTTCATGTTTTCTGGACTGGGCTAACTGACAGAAGTGATGCCATGGTCTAAGGGAAAATTCTGAGTTCAGGACTAAATGTTGTGAAACGTCGGTCAGAGAAACCATAGACCGAGAAGGATTAGCATCCGGTTCGAGCGCGAATAAGTCAAAATGAGCGAGTCCCCGCAAACAACGATGGAGCGATCGCTGATGAGTGCCGCTTCGCTCGGCTAACTCTGATACAGATAAAGAATGGGTGGCAAGATGATCGAATACCCCAAGGCTAATACAGGCCTCCGTAAAGTGGGAGACAATGCGATAGTCTAAAAGGCAAAACATTTGTTGATAAGGAATCATAAATTATAGCGCTGCGCGCTAGGGAATAGGGAATAGGTTATGTTCTGTCTGACAATTGAGACAGGCATAGATCCTGTACAGCTAAATAATGTCCGATCGCATCTTCATAAGACGTGGCAAAAGATTCACCGAGGAGTCTACGGGTATTTTGTAGGACTTGAGGGTGAATGGGCATCAACGCCTGCTGAACCTCTTCAATGGTCTGTTCCAATGCAGTCGTTTCACAGGCGCGATCGACGATTCCCAGTGCGATCGCCTCTTCAACAGAAAATTGAGTACCAGTAAACAACAAGCGACGAGCAACGCCAATTCCGGTATATTTTGCCAATCGGAACACTCCCATTCCCGGTAAATACCCTTCTTTAACTTCTGGCATTTGAAAGAGCGATCGCGCCGTCGAGACTCGATAATCGCAAGCAAGAGCAAGTTGAAAGTAAAACCGGGTACAATAGCCATCGATCGCCGCAATGGATGCCCCCGCAAATCCTTCTAGTCGCCGGAGAACTTTTTCCCATTTGCTACAATCGTCAAATGCAGGTGGTATGGCGATCTGAGATTGCTGAGTATTCAATCCCCAAAATATGATGAGTTTGCAAGTCTCGTCATCTTCGAGATCGTTCATTAATACGATCAATTCTGACAAGCAGACTGCATTCAATTGACTTGGATCTGACCATTGCAAGTTGATATGGGCGATCGTTTCCAGTTTAGTGAGTTTTAATGTGGTGTATTGTATCATTCCTTAGAATTCCCCCAAGCAGCATTCAATGGTTGAACCGGGTCCCATCGTCATCATCAAGACAGATTCTCCCACTTGAGCAACTCCTTCCTGCAATAGTCGTTCGTGAGAGAAGAGAAAAGAAGCTGACGATAAATTACCATAATTTTCCAGGATATGGGTGGTATGGCGCACATCATGCTCGGTAATATTTAAAGCATATTTGATCGAATCGATCACCTTTCGCCCCCCGGAATGAATCACCCAATGCTGAATATCTCGACGTTTGCGATCAAAGCGATCGAGCAAGCGATCTACGGGGATTTTAACATTGCGTCCCAAAAGATAAGGAATTTGTCGATCCAAATATAAGGCATAGTGAGTTGCTTGCCAATCAAGCCGTATTGCATCGATCGCCTCAGTAATCAGGTGAGAACTGAAGCCGAGAATTTTGGGCCCAGTGGATAACTCCAGAAAAGCTCGGCCAGAAACGATCGCCGCACCTGCACCATCTCCAAATAACGAATTGACCACTGCTGCATTTAATGTATCATCGATTGCATACATAGCAGAACACACTTCAACACAAAGGAGGAGACCGATTGCCTCTGGATTGAGGGCACAAAAATTGACGACTGGTTGAAGACCATTTAATCCTGCGTTGCAACCCATGCCAACAATATCAATCCGTTGAACATTCCGACGCATCCCCATCTCTTTAATGTAAAGTGCGCTCAGGCTTGGACAGAGCAAACCTGTAGTTGATACGACACTAATATAGTCAATATCTTCAGGATTGAGTCCCGCTTTTTCTAAGGCTTTTTTGATAGCTGACTGTCCGATCTCGAGCGCAATCTGTTTGTGTTTCTCTAATAAATCACCTTGGCTTTCTTGCAGCCTCTGACCCTCTGGATTGGGTTTGGGTAAACAAAGGTGACGGGATTTAATATGAGAATTACTGAAAATTTTGCGAGTTTTTGGATTAGTGATGTTGAAAATTTTTAAGATCTCAGTCTGGGTGTATTTTTGTGGAGGAGTTGCAGTCCCGATCGCAATAAGTCGGGGAGATTTGGAAGGAATTACGGAAGATTGCATGAGTGATTTGGGCGCGACCATAATGCTTATTCTGTCTCTATTTTTCGCTGGTAGAGCAGTGCTTGAGCAACTGCTTCGACAGTTTTATCTCCCAAACTACCATGAACGGATTGTATTGCCAGTTTAGCGAGGTGCATTGCCAGGGGGTCTCGTTGAGCTACAGTTTCGGCAAGCTCAAGGGCATCCTCCCCTACGCGATCGCTAATTTGAGAAACCAGTCCCCACTGTAGCGCGGTGGCACTATCGACTTTTTGTCCAAAGAGAACGATCGCTTTTGCCCTCGCTTCGTTTACCAATTTGGTCAGCCGACGAACGCCTCCAGCAGCGGGAATTAAGCCTAAATCAACTTCAGGTAGAGAGAACCAACTCGAAGGGCTACAGATGCGAAAATCACAAGCCAGGGCCAATTCTAAACCCCCAGCAATGGCAGGCCCTTGAATCGCTGCGATCGTTGGCCAGGGAGCATTAGCCCAATCATCAAAAAGCTGCCGGCTCTGTAGATTTAATCCCTCAGCATAGGAGCGATCGCCTAAACTGGAAATATCGGCACCAGCACAAAAAACTTTCTCTCCGGCTCCCGTCACAATAGCCGCGCGAATGGTGCGATCGCTCGCCGCCTCAGCATACTGTTCTGCGAACTGGCAAATCATCCCATCATGATAAGCATTCGCTTTTTCTGGGCGATCGAGGACGAAGAGAGCGATGTTGTTTCCTTCTCCCACTCGTTTCATTTGCACCGTACCGGAAAGCGTTGTCATGAGTTTAAGCCTCTCGGGAAGATGCTTGCGCGATCGCCTCTGCCATATCTGGTAGAGCAACAGTCGAGTCTGCGGGATAAGCCGCACGAGACCACTGTACTAAGTATTGAGGGCCGATATTATCATCCACTGAACTGCCTCCGAAAAATCCCGTACCAATCACTGGTCCTCTAGTCAAATTTGTGGACACGCCACTAGAGCCTTCAACGCCTTGGGTATTGACTGCAATTCGGCAGACGGGTAACGCCGCCGCATAACGAGCAACGATCGCCGGATCTTGGCTGTGAATCACCGCCGAGTGACCTTTACCGATCGTCTCCAACATGGCAACAGCTCTCTCAATTGCCCCCTCTATGCCCTCCACTCGAATGTACCCCATCACGGGAAACATTTTCTCTTGGCTGAGGGGTTCGCGATCGCCCACTGCATCAATTTCGACGAGCAAACTTTTAGTATCCTTCGGGACAGAAAACCCAATTTGTTGAGCAATCCAAAGGGCACTTTTCCCAATCGCTTCAGGATTTAATCCGGTCTCCAAAAACAGATAGTTGCGTAGTTTTTGGGCGGACTTATCGGTTACAAAATACCCTCCCGATCGCCCTAAAGCCTCTTTGAGTTGGGAGTCAATAGTGCAATCGGCCAACACCACCGATTCACAAACACAGGGTAGCGCGTGGTCGAAACTGTTACTGGCAATAATTTGTGCAGCAGCCCTCTCAATATCAGCCGACTCATGTACAAAACAGGGCACATTCCCCGGTCCCATACCCATCGCAGGATTCCCTGAACGATAAGCCGCACGGACTCGTTTAGGGCCCCCTGTTGCCAGAATCGTGCTAATTTGGGGGGATTCCATTAAAGAATTGAGTGCTAGAAGGCTCGGTTGACGAATGGTCTGAATTGCACCAGAGGGTGCCCCTGCTCGTTCAGCAACTTCTGCCATCCAATCTACAACGTGAATCGAGCAATGTTGTGCCGCAGGATGGGGAGAAAAAATAATCGCATTGCGGGTCATCATACTGATAATGGCCTTGTAATAGACTGTCATCACGGGATTGGTACTGGGGATTAAGCCAGCTATGACTCCTGCGGGTTTTGGAAAACTAATGATTTTCTTGTCTTCATCGATCTTAGGCTCGATGAAATCAGCAATGCGATATCGGTTCAGCAATCCGACTGAACAATCTAGATTTTTTTTTACATTATCCTCAACGTTACCGTAGCCTGTTTCGCGAACCAACCATTGAGCATAAAATTCAGCCTTTTCCTTGCCGGCTTGAACCATTGCCTCAACAATTTGTTGGACTTGCTCTGTTGTATAACAACTAAAAATATGCGCTGCCCTTTCTGCCCTATCTAATAACCGATTAACTTCCCGTTGAACTCGATCTAATTCTGGCTGATAATTCGTACTGCTCACTCCCTTATCTCCGGTCTTACCTGAGTGTTCTCCCTCAATTTTTTTCTTTTGTACCTCAGTAGGGTAACACGATCTCCGGTTTAAGCTATTAACTTCAACAACTCTGGTCCTGCCTACCCAACAATGATTGGCTGCTGAATTATAGACCCTTAAAAATTGTTTGCACAATGCTAAATTAAGACATTGGTTTTAATTTAAGGGAGATGGCAGGGCAACCTTTTGCTTATGCGTATTTATGGTAATCGTGTAATTAAAACCCTTCCTGGTTCTCTGACTCGCCCAACGGTGGGACGGGTACGGGAGGCGGTATTTAATATTTGGCAAGGTTCGATCGCTCGCTGTCGCTGGCTAGATTTGTGTGCTGGCAGTGGTTCAATGGGAGCCGAAGCGCTCTGTCGAGGAGCGAGTTGGGTGGTGGGGATTGAGCAGTCTTCTCGTGCTTGTGGGGTGATTCGCCAAAATTGGCAACAGATGGCATCGCCAGACCGATTTCAGGTGCTTTGTGGGGATGTGCTGAAGCGGGTACAGCGCTTAGAGGCAGAGAGCTTCGATCGCATTTATTTCGATCCACCTTACCAAAGTTCATTGTATCAGCCTGTGTTGGAGGCGATCGCCGATCTGCATCTGCTCTGTGATATGGGAGAACTTGCCGTCGAACATTCCCCCCAATTGCCTCCTCCAGATAAGCTGGATGGCTTAGAAATTCTTCGCCAAAAGATTTATGGCAATAGTGCGGTGACCTTTTATCAAGTCCATTAATCCGGTTAAGGAGCTAAAAATGGGTAAATAGGACATAATGTGAATGAGGGGTAAAACCCCTCATTCTAGTTTTTGCGGAAAATAAAGTATTCTAGGTGACAGTTTGTCGGGACAGAGAGTTATGACACCAGCACAGCAGATGGCGACCTCAAAACTGAATCGACAGGGTAAATCTCAGCGTCATCTTCGCCTATCTGATAGAGTATCAACAACTCCGGTTGTCGAATCTGTGGTTTCTATTGGAGAATCTAATCGGCATCTGTACGTGAACCGCTCTCAGACTTCGTCCGAGAGGATTATCTATCCCTTTGATCGCTTAAGTGAACAACCAACGGCCGTGTCTAATCCTGCGGATATCACAGAATCTGGGTTACCGTCCTCTGCTGAGGAGGAAAAGGGAATTTATTTGGATTTAGAAACCTTGCAAGGGTTTGAAGTGGCTAACCACCAGTTTGAACACTGGGGTATCCAGTTTCGCAATGCGATCGCCCTTCAACCCTCGAATCCTGCCTATCCTCCGAAGTCAGGAAGCATGGTACTCATTGCTGGCCCCAAAAGTGGTTGGATGGAAGTTCTATTTACTCAGCCTATTCGGGCTGTAAGTTGTTATGTAACTAGCTCGCGACGGATTACGTTGACAGGATTTAATAGAGAGAATGAGGCGATCGCCTATACGGAGTTATCAGAAGCAAATTTGGCTACTTTGAACGGTTCAATTGCTCCTAATACCCTGTTGACGTTAATAACAGAGACACCTGATATTTACCGGATTAATTTTTCGGCATTTGATGGACAATTTAGTGTGGATGATTTTTATTTTTATTGGGATTAGCAATCCATCTTAAGATCGTAAGGTGTTGTTGCCTATTGTTTATGGATGTCTTCTAAACTTTTGAAGCAGTTTAGCGATCGCCTCTGGAGCGATCCACAATTGCGCGATCGGTTTATCCAAGCGTTCGATCAGCCACCTCCTTTACATCCCTGTATTCTCTGGTGTGAAGACCCTCCTTCAGAGCGTCCGTTTACCGTGGAACCGCCTCAACCCTGGCAACCGGATCGGGTGGATCGACTCAGTTTAGGAGCGCAACCGGGAAAACATCCGGCCCACGATCGCGGAGCCTATTATTGTCTAGACTTTTCTTCTGTGTTTGCAGCATCTCCTCTGTTGCAACTTTCCGATATTAAAACGGCGATCGATGTTTGTGCCGCTCCAGGAGGTAAAAGTTTATTCACCTGGCATAATCTGCAACCGGATTTACTGCTGTGCAATGAAGTTGTGGGTAAGCGCCTGGGAACTCTGATGGCTAACTTAAGGCGGTGTCAAGTTGCTAACCTTTCAGAGCAGCAGGTGAGGACAAGCATTATCGCCACCCAACTCGACCCCCAACTGCTTGCCCAAGACTTTTCCCAAGCCTTCCAACTCGTCCTCGTCGATGCCCCCTGTAGCGGTCAATCCCTACTTTTGAAACAGAAAAAAGTCCCCGGATGTTTCCATAAAGTCACCCTGAACCGCAACGCAAACCGGCAAAAACGCATCATCGGCAATGCCGCCCAATTGGTCGCTCCCCAAGGCTATCTTCTCTACATGACTTGCACCTATTCCCTCGAAGAAAACGAGCAAATTTGTCAGTGGTTACTGAAAAAATATCCCCACTTTCAACCCGTCCCCGTTCCCCATCTTCTCGATTACCAATCCCATCTCACCCACCTTCCTTGCTATCGACTCTGGCCTCACCAAGGGCTAGGCGCAGGTGCATTTACTGCCCTTTTTCAAAACCAGAATTCAGGGGAAATTACAGCGATTTCCAGAGAAGATTTAGCCGCGATTAATCGATTATAGTTGTGTCAATTCTTGCCCATCATAAATCAAGTTTTTGGTTCATAGGGGCCGAAGTCTAGTGGATTGTTTCACCTAAAATAGTGCTTTGTTTGTAGTAAGCACGAAGAGTGCTTAAAAGCCTAGCTGGAGATTGCTCAATCCCTCACTACAATCTAATGAATCAAATTAGATGAAACAGTCCACTAGAATGCGATCGCACCTCTCCACTTCAAATCCATTTAATAGTGTTGTTGGACTAAACTGAGATTGAGTTTAGCTAAATTAGATACGAGATGACCGGGAATCCGATTAGGGGGTGGTGGGATGGTTAAACCACACCACTGAGCTACGTCTACAGATAGGGTAACGCAATCAGGGCCTCTACCAATGCAGTAGATTAATTTTCGGTATTTGCTGAAAATTTGGTTAATCGTTTGCTCTAAGTCGGAGTCAGAAATTTCAAATTTGACTAAGTGTTTGATGTAGCGAGTTCTATTGGAGCGATCGATATACCCAGGACAGAGGGGGAATTTGGGGATTTTGGGTTTGAAGGCATACCATTCCGATCTACTGTTGTACTCAAACCAACACACAGAATGAGGAAAACCGGTTTCGCTAATGATGGTGAGATATCCCATAACCGCCTTATCGATCGCTAACCTGCAAGCACAATTTAGGTTGATTATAGCTTTACTCAAGGAGGAAAAGGGGCGATCGCCGATTTTTGCTAGAAATGGAATATTATTGAGTTTTGTCTGTTGTCTAAATTCTATCAGTTTGCCAACCAGGATTCTAAGGGTAGTGCTTTTACTACTTGCATCCGTTGGAAATCCCTGTCTCCTCAAACAAGGGTTAATCCGTTGCGTAAGGCGATCGCAGCAATCCATAAGTCATTTTCGCCAATTCCCAAGTTTTCGATCCTGATTTTTCTACGCTTATTTCTCTCTTTGGGGCCAAAATACTCTAAAATTTCTGCCTTAAACTCAGCATAAATATTGGCAGTCACGTCATCAATGCGATAAATGCGAATATCTTCGAGAAACAGGTTTATCTGCGCCAGATTTCTAGCTTTTTGTTCCGACTTATAGGCCATGTAGAGCAATTCACCCTGAACGATGACACAGGTGGCAACTTGTGATTCCCCCACCTCAATAATGCGGTTGATTACGGCCCTATCTCCCTGAATAATGCGGCTACAATGATTGGTGTCGAGTAGATACATGATTAAAATTCTAGAGGGCTGCGGGTTTTGTACACGCTCTCTAAGCACTCTTCCAAGTCATTACCGGCCCAGGTTCCTGCATGTCTTAATAAGGAATGGCCGGAAGCTGGACGAAATGAGGAGGGTTTTTCTGAAGATGGGGTTTGAGGTGGATGGGAAAGTACCGTCACGTACACGCTACATCCAGCGAGTTGGGCTGAATGGGCCATAATTTCTTCCCAAGTTCCTTCTATTTCTATGGGTTGTTGTGTCATCGCTAACCTGCAAGTACGATTAGCTTGATTATAGCTTTATTGGAGGAGGACTTCTGGAAGTTATAATATCTATGGTCTGCCAATATTGTAGGAGAGAAGGTTATGACCCAAATTTTTCAAGCACAAGATGTTGCAATCGGTCGAATTTCTGCGATCGTCGATCGCCTATTTCAAGAAAACGAGAAGTTCAGAGAGCGATTAGAAAAAGATGAAATAATGAGCATCTTTTCTAACCTATTAGCACAAGTGGATACCCAGGAGCTTTGTGCTGTGGATGAGTCGGAGTTGACAGAGCGAGTCGAGCGGGTAATGGTGACAGAGGCTGTTGCCGGAACGTTGAACGACCTAACGCCAGAACAGATGGCTATTTTTGATGCCGCCGTGGAAGGTCGATGGTAAGTCACCATGGGTTATCTACTAGATACGAATATTGTCACGGCAATTTTGAAGAATAATAGAAAAGTCCTGGAAAAGTTGAGAAATATCGGTATTTTAGGTGAAAACGTTTTCCTCTCCGGAATGACTTACTATGAAATCAAACGAGGATTGATTGCTAATGGGGCAACTCGTCAGCTTAAGGATTTTCAGGACTTATGTCACAAATATCAGGTAATTGTGGGCGATCTGGCGATTTTCGAGAGAGCAGCGCAAATTCATGCCAACTTAAAACGGAAAGGAGAGCCGATGGAAGATGCCGATATTTTAATTGCAGCAACGGCGATCGCCCATAATCTGATTCTGGTGTCCCATGATTCGGATATGCGGAGGGTTGAGGATTTGATGTTGGAAGATTGGCTTTAGCGTAGGCTGGAGGTGTAAGGATGTGGCAGTCTAATCTTGAGGTGTCGTTAGAGGCGATCGCCCATCTTACTTCTGGGAGTTATAATATCTCTACCAGTTCACCCCATTGAGAGAGCAACTTATACAATCCGAAGCCTTATATCAGAAATGCCTGAAATAAACCTCAGAAGATGAAGCTACAAATTAGGTTACCAGAACCAGAAATCGCGCAATTTTGTCAGCGCTGGCGAATTGTTGAATTATCAGTGTTTGGCTCTATTTTGCGCGATGATTTTAACTCTAATAGCGATATTGATTTTTTATTTACCTTCTCTCCCGATGCTCGTTGGGGATTATTTAAAGTGATGGAGATGCAGCAAGAACTAGAGAATTTGGTGTGCAGGCCGATTGATTTTGTCAGTAAAAGGGCGATAGAACACAGTGAGAATTGGCTGCGACGGGAAGAAATTTTAGGAAATGCAGAGATTATTTATGAAGCCCGATAGTCAAACTTTACTCGATATTGTGAAAGCGGCTCGCTTTATTATTCAGTTTCAAGAAGGGATCGACAAACCAGTATTTTTAAGGAATCCAGAGAAACAGTCAGCAATTATTTACCAAGTTATGATTATTGGAGAAGCTGTCAAAAGGCTTTCAGGGCAATTTCGGGCACAATATCCAGAAATCCCTTGGTCGGCGATCGCCGGAATGCGAGATAAGTTGATTCATGATTATGATGAAGTGGATTTAGATCTGGTTTGGATGACTGCTACTGAAGAGATTCCTGGTTTTTTGAGCTTAATTCAGGGGTTGAACGATAGAGACATTCAGGAGAATCGGGATACTTGAGAAAAAGACCGCATCCTGATGGGTTCGGAATGCGATCGCATCTCTCCAATTCAAATTCTGCTGCTAGACTCAAGTCGATTGGCGATCATCTCTTCATTCAATCCAATCAACCTCTACATCAAAGTTAACCGTATAACATCCATCGGGGCAACTACTTTCGGGGTTATAGCTGCCCTTTCCCCAATTATCACTTCCCACAAATGTTCTTTTGACTTCCCCTAATGGATCGTCTTCATCAAGCCATCCTGCATCTCTATCAACACCATTAACATAGATACTCAAATTCTCATCTTTTGATAAAGTGGTCTGGAACTGCCTATTAACAGAATAGGTGTTTCCAGCATCAGCATCAGAATGGCTCCAAGTTTGTGTCTGACCGTTCACTCGAAAGGTAAAGTCAACCTCTGCTGAACCTGCTGGATCGGCATCATTTTCAATATAAACCGATCGGAAGTTGACGGTGACTCTAGCCTGAGTGGGTTCCGCACGGGTATGAATGACATGGATGCTATAGATGTCTTGGTTATTATTCTTGAGAATAATGCGATCGATGACCTTTAGTAAATTTCCTGGAATTCCATTCTGACCTAAATTAATCGATACATCAAACTGGCCTCCGGCTAGTTCCCGATTAATCACTTTCAGAGAATTAGGATTATCTATGTTAGCCTCTCTAGCAGCATTAACATTCAGCTCTGCAATAATTTGTAAACGGTTAGGATCGAGATAATAGCCATAAAATTCAATAGAAGAAGTTTGGGGCTGGTTTCCCTTTAATTCGATTTCTCCCGGTACGGCATTGCAAATCACTGGTGTTGGTGCGGGAATAGTACGAGCAGACACTCCCAGAGATTGGGCTAACTCATTTCTTTTTTGGAGAATTTTTTTCTGAACTTCATATCCAGTATACTCATTAATAAATGTCGCATTACAGCGCATTTCTGCACCCGCAGCATTAATTGTATTTTCTGCAAAATCGGTCAGCTCGCCACTAATCGTTTCTTGAGTTGATGCTTGTAAATCTTGCACAACTTTACGCCAATTAGCCGATTCATTTTCGAGGCTGTTAATGGCGCGATCGAATTCCGCTAGGGTGTTGTTGATTGGATTGCTGACTCCCATACAAGAAGAAATCAGCACAGGGAGGATACAAATTGTACTTGCTCTTGAGATTAATCGCAACAACTTTAGTGTTCTCATGATTTTGGGAAGCGAACTAAATCTTGAATTTTAATGAGTTGCCTTTTTAACATCTAAACACAAATCCTTGATAAATTTGTTAATATCTTCTGGAGTTTTGAAGCGATCGCCCTCCGGACACCCAGAAAGGCGATCGCGTGTCTCCAATTCAATTTAACGGGCTTTTTGTAGGATTTGCTAAATCTGAGGATTGGAAGTGCAGTTCAACAAAAAATCACATAATGCAATATTTTATTCAGCATAAATAGCAAAATCAAAATCGCCTTGTTGGAATTCTACAACCCTTCCTCCAAATCCAATTTTACAAATAAGACGAGATCTAGAGCCAGATTTCATTTGCGTTAATTCCCCTACATGATAGCCATTTAAGTGATAAGCACCACATGCACCTTTACCATCATGAATAGCCAAAAATCTTAGTTTTCTATTACCAACTTGATTTTGAACTTGCCTTACTCCTGCTGTATCACGCCGCCAAAAAACTTGCTGGTCTTCATCAATTGCAACACGATAACGGGATGCTCGCTCTTCTGAGCCACGCCATGGATAATTGCAATATCCATCATGTAGCTTTCCGACAAAATATATCTCTGTGAAAATTGTAGGTAATCCGGATGGCGTACCCATGTGAGTACGCTGACCAAAACAGAGTTTTACGCCGTAGTAGTTGACGAGATTACCAGAAGGTAAATTGTTGACAGAAGCATCTCTTGCCTGTAATTTAGCTTGAGCAGGTTTCAGTAGCAAGAATGAACTTAGTAGCAAGGGTAAAGCAATCAATGATTTGTGCAAAAAATTTAGCTTTTTCATGAGTTGATAATGTGGCTTATTGTGTACAAAAAATTATTTGGGTTGTGGCGATCGCCTCCTCGACACCCAGAAATGCGATCGCATTTCTTCAGTTCTTTCACTGAGATCGGCTACTTGAAGTCCTAGGAGCTTTGGCGAACAGCAAACTGCTTCTTTTTAGAGAACTTTTGGTATTCAATGAAGCCGAAGGTCGTGAAGAGTTGCTTGAACCCGAAGATCTTTAACGAGAAACAAATTCCCAACGGTGATCGGTGCGAGTTCTATCATGATTATTGCCAGATAATTCACAGTTAGTTAGTTGAACATTTGCACCATTATTGACTCCAGGCGATCCAGCCACATCAATACATCTGCCTGATGTCTTGTTTCGGAGATAACCTCCTGGTAAAAGTTCCCAGCGTTGATCTGTCTGAGCGCCACCAGCATAACCAGAAAACTCACAGAGACCTAATGCAATATTAGCTCCGTTGTGAGTTCCTGGTGCGCCAACTACATCTAGGCAGTGCCCTGAATTTTTTTCAATTAAGTATCCTCGTGAGTTTAATACCCAAACATGATCGTCTTGTTGAGGATTATCGTATGAACAATCCCATATTTGGGCATTACTACCAGCATTACCACCAAGTCTTGCTGGACCAGCATCTCCTGGACGACCTGCGATATCCAAACATCTACCGGATAATTTATTGCGCAGAAATCCTTCAGTGGATTGAGAAGATCTACTAGAACGTTGAGAGCGCTCTACTCGTTCTGCTATGGGTTCAATAAAGCGACGATTAGCCCTAACAAAACAAGGAGAACCATCTCGCGCCTCAACCAGTAGCCAAGGTAATCCTCTTCCATCGTTACGAATAGAAGGAGAACCAATTGTTCTCCTAAGAACAGCGCCTGGCCGTTTAACCTCTAGAACAACAAACCTAGTTCCCGGACGAGATCGGCAGTTTAGACCCTCTGAATCTACAACCCGCCAGCGATCTGCTTCTCTTACATAGGTATAGTCACCATTTTTATCGGGTCTAGGCATTGAAGGAGCAGCGAGTACAATGCTAGAAGAAATAGCAATTGTAGAAAACAAACTTATGCCTAGTAATTGCTTCAACATCTTAAAGATCGCCTCTAGAAAAAATTAACGTCTGAAATTACCGTCCTTGTAAGACTTGCTGAATCTGCTGGTAGGCTTCAGTATTGCCTTGTTTTTGGAATAAACTGGCGGCAGTTTGCATATCGGAAACAGCACCGGATTTATCGCCCAATTGAGCGCGAGCTACACCTCGACCCACATAAGCTTCAGCATATTCCGAGTACATTTCAATCGCCCGATTAAAGTTGTCGATCGCTCCTTGAAAATCTTGTTCCTCTAGAGCAGATTCTCCGGCAGTGTAAGACGTTTCTGCCAGCATTTTCATCATATCTCCCATTAGCTGCTGAAGCTCTGGTTCCTCCTCCAATTGAGTGAAGTCCAGTTCCTTGGTTGAGGTTTGTGCTACTTGGTAATTTCCTGTCGCCAAAGAGCTATCAGCGCGAACGATTTCAGGAATAATTCCAGTTACAGAGAATAGAGCAACTGCTCCAGCGAGCATGGGCAGGATTTTGGGGAAACGAAGGAAATTGAACATTGTCAGTTAGGATAGTTGTACAAAAGATGAATGGTCGGCGGTAGATTGGGTTATGTATTCCAGCCCAATCTACGGAATACACTGAATTAATTGCGGATGGGGGACTCCGATCCGGGGTTGTTAACCAAATCGATAAATTGCTCTTGAATCTGCCAGTTACTGGGTCTAGAGGCTCGTGTCAGAGTAAAGATAATATTTTCGCTGTTGCATCGACCGCGATTGGGTACGCAAACCACCGTAATTTTCTTGCGATCGACCTCGATCTCATCGACCTTAAATGTTTGAGCTACATCTTTAACAACACTACGTTCCAGATTGTTTAAACGTGCTGAAACAGCGTTACAGCGAGCTTCAGTTGAGTAGTCCTTTAAATCGCTCCAAAGAATCAGAGGATAAGTTTGAGAATCCCGATTGATAATTGTCTCCCATTGACCGTTAGTTTGACGACAGTCAAATGTTTTTGCCACTTCAGAAACTTGGCCAATTGCCCGATATGCAAAAAAGTAATTTCCTTGTTGCAGTAGTGTAGTAGCCTCGTCTTGCAGCTTTGCTTTTTGCTCTTGCTGGTAATCAGTCAGAGATACTACCGAATCTTGACCTGTAGGGTTGAAACCTACTTGAGTTGAACCGGGTGGATCTAGTCTAGAATCGCTAAATCTATTAGCGTGATTCTCAGTGGTAACTGCTCTTTCATGCTGAATTTCTGCTTGTGGCTGGTCATTTTTCCAGGTTAGAGCTTCTCCCATATCTTCAAAAAGAACGGCTGTCGATCGAAGCTCACTTCCTATAAAAATACACCGTCCCCCATTTCTTTCTCCGCAAAATATTCCAGGATCGGTCAGCAATCGTTCCTGGATTTGTTCAATGTTTCTCAAAAGTCCTTCGATGATGCGGTTATCGGAAGCAATGTTACTTTCCGCGCTGTTTCCTTGTGCAGCATCAGGAAGCATGATTCCCAAAGTTGCCAGAAGTGTAGTTCCCACCAACACGCGAGAGAACCAGTTGGAGCGATTCAAATTAAATTTCATGATTTTGATTGGGTTAACGTCAGAAATCTTGGTAGATAAGGAATCTCAAGTTCGTTCCTTTCCCCGATTTATTTAGAGACACAATACCCCTCACACCCGGATGGATTAGATAAGAATTTGTTGTTGGAACTCAAGCAATATCATTCCATCCCAAGCGATCAAGTCGTTCTGAAGCGAGGACTTTAGAATGTCTTAACAATTTGAGCAAAAAAATAATATTTGCTTGTTTTTTTGGCATTTCCTAGATTAAAACAGGTTGTTCCCAGGTTGTCTATGGACAACTGAATGTTCTTTTATCGGCGAACTGGGCAGAAAAAGTAAACATCCGAATGTTCTTTTGGGCAAGTGATGGGCAAACCGGCTTAGAGAGGGACTAGAGATCGCTACCCGACCAAAAAGTTAAAACAATACATTACTTCTCTCTGTATTTTTCTCATAAACTGGGAAAAAATGACTAAGACTCTTGCCCTCTTCCACTCCGAGAGGGACTTATCCCTCCTTCCCCTGAAGAAAAAAGGGGTAGGAAATGGCGGTCAATACAAGTATAAAATAAGTTAATGATTGCTCCCCTATCGATTACAAGCGGCAAAGATACGGAATTATACTCAATCCTAGACAGTAAACATCCGGATGATTCATGGGCTAACGGTCTGTAAAAAATAAAAGAGATTGTGTAATATATGGTTGTTCCGCGAAAACTCAAAGCTCAGACTTCAACCACACAGAACAGTTGAATGTTGAGACCTGAGTGCATCAGTTCCCCTATCATCCATTGAGAGCCATGAATGAAAAGCAGTTCGATCGCATACTCGAAGGACTCAACTCTATAGAGCAGCAAGTATTGCACGAATTGCTAAATGGTCAGGAAATCGCTACAACTGTCGCCAGTAACAAATCGGATGTACAGAAAATTAGGCGGGATATCTGTAAACACTTTGGCGTAAACCAAGATGATGGGCGTAGAAGAGGGCGTTTTTTTCTGATTGCTCTATTCTTCAAATATAAACCGGAGTTGGTGAATCTTCCCTATCTGAAGAATTTCCAGAGGATGAGTGCAGAGAACTTTGGGCAACAATGCGATCGCCTCTCCTCCAAGGAAAAACCTGTCTTAGAGCAGTTCCTCCAGAACAAAACGGATGAACAAATTGCTGCTTCCCTGAACAAGAAACCCGGAACCATTCGCAAACAGATCCGTAGTATCTATAACAAATTCGGCATTCGCGATGATGGCACAACTCAACGATATTATCTGATCCCTATCTTTTTTAAATACAAACTGGAATTAGTCAATATTCCCCCCTTAACCCAGGCAGATGTAGGAGTGGATTCTGTAAGAGCAGTTTTACAAGGATCTCGAGGGGAAAACGAAAATCGTGGTGAACCCGCCCCTACCTGGAAAACCGAAAATATCGGTCAAATTGCCCCTACAGAACCCAAAACTAACAAACGAGATTGGGGAGAAGCACCAGATGTGTCCATATTCCATGGACGAAATGATGAATTGGAGACTCTGAAACAATGGATGATTCAAGATCGCTGTCGGGTGGTTGTCCTCTTGGGAATTGGTGGAATTGGCAAAACGGCGCTCTCGGTAAAACTCGCACAGGAAGTCGCAGGAGACTTTGAGGCGATTATTTGGCGCTCCTTGCGAGAAGCTCCACCCCTGAGCGAGATGCTCGACGAGATTAACCAGGTATTAAGCCATGAAGCCAAAAACCCAGGGGAAATACCCACCCATCGCCGCATTACCCAACTGATTAACTATCTAAAAGAACATCGCTGTTTGATCGTCTTCGATAATATGGAAGCCATTCTGCAACCGCAGACAACATCGGGACACTATCGCCCAGGGTATGAGGATTATGGTGACTTCCTGAATCGGTTGGCAGAAACCTACCATCAAGGGTGCTTGATACTTACCAGTCGGGAAAAACCAAAGACAATCAACGCCCTGCAAGGAACCCAATTGCCGCTGAGAGTGTGGAAAGTGCAGGGGTTAGATGAGGAGGCTGTTTCCCAGATTCTGAAGGACAAAGGTTTGGAAGCAAGCGCAGAACTCGATCGCGGCAGCGATGGATCGTATTATCGCCAACTTACCGAGTCCTGCAATGGGAATCCCCTGGTGTTGAAACTGATTGCCACTCGCATTCAAGAGCTGTATGGGGGAAATATGGCGGACTACTTAAACCGTCGCGAGGCGATCGCCATTGGAGATGTCTGCGAAGTCCTCGATCGCCAATGGCAGCGCCTATCCCTCGCAGAACAGCATATCCTCTATTGGTTAGCCATCAACCGGGAACCCGTCACCCCAGAAACCCTGCAAGAAGACATGATGGCGCAACCCCTACAGCCCAATCGCCAGCAGATCGTTGAGATTCTATACTCTTTAGTGGGGCGATCGCTCATTGAATCCATTTCCAGCAGTCTTACCCCCATCACCACCACCCTACAAAACGTGGTCATGGAATACCTCACCAACCGCTTCATCCAAGAAATCTGCACCGAACTTTCTACCGGCAATCTCAACCTTTTCAACAGCCACGCCCTAATCAAAGCCACCGCCAAAGACTACGTCCGCGAAAGTCAAATCCGCCTGATTCTGCAACCCATTGCTGACTCCCTCATGAACCTCATCGATCCCCAAAATCCCCGCCCTTGGGTCGAACACTTTTTACACAAATTGCGAAATTCCGCCCCATCCCCCAACCCCAAATTCCTCGGATACGCCGCTGGCAACCTGATCAACCTCCTCTGTCAACTGAAAATCAACCTCTCCCATACCAACTTTTCCCAACTCCCCATCCGCCAAGCCTACCTCAAAGGACGCAGCCTCAACCACACCGACTTTAGCCGATGTTACTTTATCGGTTCCGTATTTACCGATATCTTCGGCCCCGTCTTCTGTCTCGCTGTTAGCCCCAAGGAACGATTAGTCGCCATTGGAGATGGATATGGTGCAATTCGCCTCTGGGGATTCGATGACAGTCAGCCCTTTTTAACCCTTCAAGCTCATCAAGGTTGGGTGCGCTCCATTGCCTTTAGTCCCGATGGTAACCTTTTAGCCAGTGGGAGCGCTGACCAAACCGTAAAACTCTGGAATCTGGCCAATGGAAACTGTTTAGCCACCTTACAAGAGCATGAGGAAACCGTGCGCTCCGTCGTCTTTAGTCCCGACGGTCAAAATCTAGCCACGGGAGCAGCCGATCGCCTGGTGAAAATCTGGAGCCTCTCGAATCCAGAAGCTCCCCAATGTCTGCATACGTTAACCGGTCATACAGAAGGGGTGTATTGCGTCGCCTTTAGTCCCGATGGCGAACGGATTGCCAGTAGCAGTAATGACATGACTATCCGCCTATGGGATCTAGAAACCGGTGAAGTGCAAGTATTGCTCGGTCACGAGAATTGGGTGTGGTCAGTAGCCTTTAGTCCCCACGGTAATCTTTTAGCCAGTAGCAGTGACGATTGCACCGTCAAACTTTGGGACGCGGACACCGGGGACTGTCTGGAAACGCTACACCGACATCAGAATGGAGTGCATTCCGTAGCCTTCAGTCCTGATGGTAATCTTTTAGCCAGTGGCAGTGATGATAAGACCATCGTCGTGTGGGATGTGGGTACGGGGGAAATGTTGAATGTTTTATACGGTCATAACAATTGGATTTGGGACGTGGCCTTTAATCCCCACGATGGGGGGAAAACCCTAGCGAGTAGCAGCGTAAATAATTTTGTGAAATTATGGGATGTGAGGACAGGAAAGTGTCAAAAAACGTGGCAGGGATATACCAATTGGATGTGGGGAGTCGCCTTGAGTCCCGACGGGAAACAATTAGCGAGTGGCAGTCTCGATCGCCGGGTGCGCCTCTGGTCCGTGGAAACCGGAAAATGCCTGAAAACGTTGGAAGGTCACACTTCTACGGTACAGTCGGTTGATTTTAGTCCAGATGGTCGGGTTGTCGCCAGTTCGAGCGGCGATCGCACGGTAAAGTTATGGGAGGCAAGTACTGGGGAGATACTCCGGACGCTCACCGGTCATGAAGATGCCATTTGGTGCGTTCGCTTTAGTCCAGATGGCACCTTGGTCGCCACAGGAAGCGGCGACCAAACGGCTAAGGTTTGGAGTGTTAGTACGGGTGAGTGTTTGTATACGTTTACAGACCATACTCGTCCGACTCGCACAGTGGCGTTCAGTGGTAATGGGGAACTCCTGGCGACGGGAAGCGACGATATGAGCATTTGTCTCTGGAATCTGCAAACGGGGGAATGCGTGAGAATTTTAACGGGTCATCAGGATTGGGTGGGTTCGCTAGCTACGAGTTTGCAAGGCTCAATTTTAGCCAGTGGGAGTGATGATACTACGGTACGGCTCTGGAATATGGAAACGGGAGAGTGTTTGCACACTATACCGGCTCATTATCATTGGGTTCATGCGTTGACCATGAGCCACAACGGGGAGATTGTAGCCAGTGGAAGTAGCGATCGCACCATCAAAATCTGGAATACGAATACGGGGGACTGCTTGCATACCTTAACTGGACATAACGAAGGGGTGCGATCGATTTCCTTAAGTGCCGATGATCAAATCTTAGCCAGTGGGAGCGAAGATGAAACCATTAAACTCTGGGATGTTTACCAGGGAGCATTGATCAAAACCCTGCGGGTCGAACCTCCCTATGCAGAGATGAATATTTCTGAAATTGAAGGCTTAACTCAAGCAGCGAGCTCTACACTCAAAGCTAATGGCGCTATCGTAATATAGCGCTGCGCGCTGGGTAATCGGTAATCGGTAATAGAGGATCTCCATCTCCCCATCTCCCTCTATCGTCCCAGATCTTGGGAACGCTCATAGGACGCTAAAACGGCCTCCATTAAAGCCGATCGCAGGCCGCCTAACTCCAGTTGCCGGACTCCGGCGATCGTGGTTCCTCCAGGACTGGTCACCCGATCCTTAAGTTCTCCGGGATGTAAATTGGTTTCTTGGAGCATCCGTGCTGTCCCGAAAACCGTTTGTACAGCTAGTTTCGTCGCGATCGCCCTTGGCAGTCCGGCGGCTACTCCACCATCTGATAACGCCTCAATAGTCAAGGCCACAAAGGCGGGCCCGGAACCCGAAAGTCCAGTTACTGCATCCATCAGGGTTTCCGGCACTTCTACCACTTCCCCTACGGCTGATAATAGGATTTTGGTCTGCTCTAACTGAGCGGGGGTGATGTGGGAACCCGAGGCGATCGCACTCATCCCCGCACCTACGGTTGCCGGAGCATTAGGCATAACACGAATTATACCTCGATCGGGAAATGCCGCTTCCAGGCGACTGATGGGAACTCCAGCCAAAATAGAAACCAACAACGGCATTTTTACCCCGGACAACTCCGTAGCGATTTTGTCAAACACTTGGGGTTTAATGGCTAACAGCACCATCTCCGTTGCTTCTGTCACCGCCCGATTATTATCCGTCACCTGCACTCCATAACGCTCTACTAACTCCTGACGGCGATCGGATCTCGGTTCACTCACCAATACCTGACTTCCTAAATAAATCTTCTCCGCTAAAATACGGGATAAAATAGCCTCCGCCATTACCCCGCCCCCAATAATACCCAGTTGCACCATAATTCCTAATTTATCTATTGTCCATTATTTTTATCAACGGAGTGGGGAGTCGGCAGTCGGCAGTCGGCAGTCGGAAAAACCCGTTTTGTCTCTTGCCTTTTGCCTCTTGCCGCTTGCCTCTTGCCTCTTACTCCTAAGCCATTTGAGCTGGGTTATCCGTCCAATTCGGAGAAGGCGATGATGCGGTCGGACGAACGGGACGGACTTGAGACTGGGGGTTGTTTTGCATCCCACCAATTTGCGTTTTTACACTCACACAGCTTGGTGTGAATAAGAAAATGCTCTCACCAATTCGTTCTTGGTGACCATCGATCGCATAGGTTCCACCCGCCACAAAATCCACGGCACGTTGGGCCTGATCCGGGTCCATCATCGTTAAATTCAAGACCACTGATTTTCTTTCCCGCAAAGCTTGGATCGCTTGAGGCATTTCTTCAAATGAGCGGGGTTCCATAACCACCACTTCGGACATAGAATTGGCTGCTCCAGGCATCCCAATCACATTATTCATCGGTGCTGCTCCTGGTATTTGTGGATCGATGCCCATTTCTGGGCGTTCCCGCAACCGTCTTCTCGGTTGAGGTACTTCCTCGACTTCGGGTTGGGGATTGTCTTCTTTATAGATGTTCTGATACTCTTGAGCATCTAACTCATCATCATACCCGTAATCATATACAGGCTCATTCAGACCTACAAAGTCTCTGAGTTTGGAAAATAAATTCATGGTTAATAGAACCTCCTTAGCCTGGTACTGAGATCTTCAATTACCCACCCTGCAGTCTAGCAAGAAAGCTTCCATTTTCTTGCATCAATTGCAAATTGATGGATCTAGTCTGCTTCTTTCCACAGAATTGGGCGACTTTTCCACAGCCAGCGATCGCTCCAACGTTACCCCCTAGAGTCTTAGTCACTCTAAACTTCCTTGCATCCACAGTCTGAGCAAAGATCGAGTATTCGGAGGTTAGAGCGCTTTCCATGAAGGTGAGGGAATACTGACAATGGGTTGAATGGGGGCGACTTTTAAGGGGAAAACGGTTTTCCTAATGACCAATGACCGATTACCGCGCGGAGCGCTATATTGAGATTTTCTAGGGATTTCGTTGCCCAAAGAGGGTCGTTCCCAGACGGATTAGGGTTGCTCCTGCTTGGATCGCCAGAGGATAATCTGCTGACATGCCCATGGATAGGTGGTGCATTTGAAGATTCGACCAATCTTGCTGCTTAATTTTATCAGCTAATTCTGCGGTTTGTTGGAAAACTTCATAAGTCTGTTCTGAATTGAGTCCCAAGGGAGGAATACACATTAGTCCTTGAATATCCAAGCGATCGCACCGATCAAGAACTGGTAAGTCGTTGAGCAGTTCTGGGACACTCCAACCAAATTTTTGCGGATCGGGGACAATTTTCACTTGTAGACAAATTTTCGGTTTCGTCTCTAAGTTCTCAGCTAACTCGTTAAGCTGTTGGGCGAGTTTTAGGGAACCTACCGAATGAATCCAGGGAAAATTGGCGATCGCCTTTTTCGCCTTGTTACTTTGTAAATGGCCAATCAAGTGCCACGTAATATCTGTTAAATCCTTCAGTTCTTCCTGTTTCTGAAGACTTTCTGGGATGCGACTTTCACCAAAATCACGGATTCCTGCTCTGTACGCTTCCCGAATTCGTTCACTCCCAACCGTTTTGCTCACCGCAATTAGACGCACCCGATCCGGAAGAGTTGAGCGAATTTGATCGATCCGATTCGCCATGGAGTTCTGTAAATCAGTCATTGGAATGTTCGCTTATGAACCACCATTAACTCATCATAAAGGGAAAGTTTACCTTCCCGCCGCAGCGATCGCAGACGATTCTCTAACACGATCCGAGCTTCTCCTCGCGTTACCGACTCAAATTTGAGTCCCTCTGGACTGGCGATCACGATAAAAAATAATCGTTGGGCATACAGGGTGGTAAAGAGTTCTTTACGATCCTCTATTACACAAACCCTAAACAACAAACCAAATGTAGGATGACTCAGATAAATTTCGCCAGACATTCACATTAACACTGGGATAAAAAATTTGGGGATAACTGCTCAAACCGTTCGCCTTGAACAAAAGAATAGCAATTTTCAACTACTTTACCAGAAAATTGGGTTTAAAGCCCCGTCCTTTGAGGACGGCTTTTTGATAGAATAGTGGAAACAGGCAGGGCATTGTCTGTTGGGCTAGATAGTGTAAGACGGGCTATGCCTGCATCTGTTGCTTGAATCCAGAATCCCCTCGCCTTTAGGCACGGGAGTATGTCAATCTACCAAAAGATGGTCACTTATAGCGCTTTGCTTCCTTTATGAGGCAGGACTTACGCATTCGGGCTATATCTGTAGAGGGGATTCATGAATCCCCCCTATACCCACCCTAACTGCTACTCCCCACTCCCCATGCTTTAGCCCATTTGTCCCCAGACTAGACGAGCTACCCATAACCCTACCAAACTGATTAGGGCAACTCCATCCCATACATGCCATTGGAACTGATACCATTCTACTTTATGCTCATTGGGTTGGGTAAAGCCTCGCACTTCCATCGCGCTGGCAATTTGAGCTGCTCTGAGCAGCAGGTTTTCTAGCAATCGTTCTACCACCATTAACCAGACTTGCGAAGATCGCTTTAATCCCAATTTCTTCCAATTAATGGCGCGAGTATTAATAGAGCGGATTAAATTTTGCACTTCTTCCAGGACTAAGGCGATAAACCGCAGGGAAAGCGTCAGGGTTAGAGTGATTTCCGTTACCGGAACTCCCCAGCGTTTAAGGGGAGACATCCAGGTTTCCAGGGCAGCCGTCACCTCTTCTGGCGCGGTAGTGAGCAGAAAAAGACCCGTACTATAAATAACGGTAAAGATTAATGTTCCTAAGCGTAATCCCAGATCGAGAGATAAACGGGTGATGATTAACTGGCTAAATCCCAGATTAAGGGTAAGCAGAGTATAGCGATAGGAGGTCGGTTGTGCGAAAGAGTCCTCAATAGCAGGTAACCGGGGTTGATGGACAACGGTTAATCCATCAGGCGCAACAATGGTAATTAAGACGATCAGAGTCCCCAGCATCAGTAACCATCCCAGTTGTTGCTTCAGTACGCGCAGGGGAATCGAGGTCGTGAGGGTAATGGCAATCAGAAAACCCACCAGAATGAGACGAAAGGGGGTACTTGCAAGGACTGGGATCGCCAAAAAACTCAACAACCAGATCAGTTTAATCCTGGGATCGAGGCGATGGAGCCAAGTCGTGGGGTTTTCGAGATAGAGACCAATAGGGAGCGATCGCAGTAAATCCATGTTGGCATACAGTGATGAATAGCGAGTAGGATGCGTTGATAGCTTATCCTACTATGGTTTGATCGATTGCCTCAGTAAGTCTTCAGTAAGTCTTCAGTCGCCGATCGTCGCAGACTGCCAATTTTACCATTCGCGATCGCGATTCATAAATTACCTGATAATGGTTGAGAATTTCTCGACGACCAAGCCAATTGCGATCGCCTTCAACTGCTTTTCAGAGATTAACGGCCAACCGTACCTTGCCAACTCTGCGATATCTTTTTAGGGTAGCGATCGCCAAAGAAGCCTACAAATGGTGTACAATAAACCTAAAAAATATGAATCTAGAACTATATCAAGAAATGGCTTTAATCCAAGACATTCCAGAATATGAAATGTATCAAGGAGATATTGCCACCCCGATCGATTTTATTCCCCACTCTACCCTTCCTAACGATAGGGGAACACTATGACTATTACTCTTCTACAAGTCAAGAATTTATCTGGATTTCTCAAGTGCCCGGAAACCAAACCTGCGAGCGAATATATCAATGGAGAGATTATCCAAAAACCGATGCCAAAAGGGAAACATAGTCGATTACAACTGAGGTTGTGCAACGCAATTAATGAACAAGCAGAACCGGACAAAATTGCTTATGCTTTTCCTGAATTGCGGTGTTCGTTTAGAGATCGCTCTATTGTCCCGGATCTCGCGGTGTTTCGCTGGTCGAACATTCCGTTTGAGGAGGATGGAGAAGTTCCCAATGATTTTCTTTTACCTCCAGATTGGATTATTGAAATCCTCTCCCCAGAACAAAGTGCAAATCAAGTGATGGGGAAAATTCTGTATAGTTTGCGATCGGGGAGTGAACTGGGTTGGTTAGTCGATCCGCAAGACCGCTCCATCGTCGTCTTTGAGCCGAATAAACAACCCGAATGGCTCACAGGTAGCGATCGCCCCCAAACCCTAGCCGGACTTGAGTTAGACTTAACCATAGAGCAGATTTTCGGCTGGTTGAAACTCAATTAAAAAGGCGATCGCCGCCAACAAAGAAACCGGGTTTCTGGCTACCTTGAGAACATCAACCAAGATCCTGAGAGAAACCCGGTTTCTAATCTCCAGGCGATCGCCAAGGAAGATATTACCGATGAATACGGTACATATTATCAAGTTATCGGTGAACTAGAAGGAGTAAATTATTGTAAATTACTGGTGGTTACTATTGGGTTAAAACGAGCCATCGATAGTCACTTTTATTTTGTCACTCTAAAACCTTATCGAGAATAAAGCCATGAATCTAGAACTCTATCAAGAAATTGCCTTAATCCAAGACGTTCCCAAATATGAAATGTATCAAGGAGATATCGCCACCCTGATCGATTTTATTCCCCACCCCGACGGCGGAGAAACCGGTTGTATCCTGGAAGTTTTCAACGCAGTTGGTGAATCGATAAAAGTGGTCACAGTTCCTATCTCTGCGATAAAATCCTTAACCAGAAACGATATTTTAAACACTCGTTCACTACTCACAGCATCATGATTCAGTATAGCGATCGCCTCAACTCTACGATAGGCAAGGCGATCTCCCCCAACAAAGAAACCGGGTTTCTGGCTACCTCCATAAGATCGCCCAAAATTCCCATAGAAACCCGGTTTCTAACCGCACTTATCTCCTTCATTTATTAGCCATGGAAAAGTGCAATACCATGAACTGTTCCGGACGTAACCCCAAAGACTCATAGGTTTGTCCGGTATGGCGATCGCTAAACTCAACCTCAAAGGCCGCGCCGTCAGCTAAAATTTCTACTACCGTTCCCACTTGTCCCTGGAATAAATCATATTCAGGTAGGTCAACAGTCAGGGCAACCACATCTAATAATTCAATCATTTGAGGTTTCATAAGTTCTTTCCTCCATTAGGTGAGAGGGTAACAGGTGGTTAATTTTGGGATTTGCGAACCCTTTTCAACAATCCAACCGCTACGGAGTCTAGCCCATTGATTCTGCTGATAACCTGAACCAAGATCCTGATAGAAACCCGGTTTCTGGCTCCACATGATCGCTAAAGCGTCCAATCTTCCAAGATTAAATCGGGAACTTTGCCAAAATCTCGCTGATTTCGGGTAATGACAATACCCCCAACTGAAAGCGCGATCGCTGCAATTCGTAAATCTTGCGTCCCAATACGAATTTTTTGTTGCTTTAATCGATTGAAGCGATCGCAAGCATCTGGTGTAAATGCTAAGACATTAACGGTATAAAAAAAGTCAAAAGTCAGCTTTAGTCTAGCATAAGCAGCAACTAATCTTTCTGGGGAAGTTGCCTTACGAATAATATTGAGTCTTCCTCTAAGTTGTTCCTCCAGTGTGACAATAGTAACGGCAAGGTTTTGAGTTGGAATCCCATTGATTCTTTGGACTACGGGTAAATCTCCTTGCTGAAACAGAGAAACTATATCTGTATCGAGAATATACAAGCTCATTCTGATTTTTTCTGGGGATCTATCTGATAATAATGTTCTTCCATTTCTAAATCTAACTGGCGGCGATCTTCCTCAATAAATGCTAAAAATTCTTCAAGATCCGGATCGTCTTTAAGCATTCCCGCAAATTTCATCCAAGGATGTTCAGATTGGGGTAAAGGCACTTCAATTTCCAGGGAAACTATCTCGCTATCACCCAATCTTTGCCCGACAATTTTCTGCAATTCTTGCAAGGCTTCTTCTTTTGTATTGGTTTCAACCTGACATTCGGGCCATCCCAAAACACTAGCTTTAACTCGTCCTTCTGGTTGATACTCAACTCGAACATTATAGCTGGATTTTATAGAGGATTGTTGAGGTGGAAAGAGGGATTGAACATTCATAAGCGTTCAGAGTTTTTTAATTTTCTTACTTTAACATACACTCACAGGTTAACGGGTAACCGTACCTTGCCAAATCTAGGATATCTTTTCAGTGTAGCGATCGCCTCAACTCTAGGTTAGGCAACGCGATCGCCCCCAACAAAGAAACCAGGTTTTTCCCTACCTTCCTATTCCCTATTCCCTAGCGCGAAGCGCTAACATAAGTTATCCCACGGTGGAGATAAAAGAATTGAAACGAGTCTAAATAAACTTCAGGGGAGGAAGGATAGCACAGCAGCAGATGGCGACATGGCTCAAGAGTATCTCACTGGCGACCCTTATCGCCGTGGCAGGGGTAGTCCCTTCCCAGAGGATATTGGCTCACCCAGGGGTTATTGCTCAAGCAGATACGGCAGAGCAATTGCTTATAGAAGCCTTTTTTATGTTTAGGGAAGAAGGTGTAGAATCTCTCAGACAAGCTATTACTAAATTAGAACAAGCGGTGGTTCTATCTCGCTAAGCCAGTGAACAAGGTTCAGAAGCTCTAGCGCTAGTTTTTCTTGGCAGAATCTACTCACAGCTAGGAGAGCAGCAGCAAGCGCTGGAGGATTACAACCAAGCTTTGCCTCTCACTCGTGCGGTAGGAAATCGCTCGGGAGAAGCCCTTACCCTCACCAGTCTGGGCGCTGTCTACTCAGACCTAGGAGAGAAGCAGCAAGCGCTAGAGTATTACAACCAAGCTTTGCCCATCTCTCGTGAGGTGGGCAATCGCTCGGGAGAAGCCACTACCCTCAACAACCTGGGCGGACTCTACGACTCATTAGGAGAGAAGCAGCGAGCGCTGGAGTATTACAACCAAGCTTTGCCCCTCCTTCGTGCGGTGGGCGATCGCTCAGGAGAAGCGGGTATCCTATCGAATCTCGCTGTCTTAGAACGAGACCAGAACAACCTAGAAACCGCTCTCACTCATATCCAAGAATCCATCACCATCCTCGAAGATCTCCGCACCAAAATCGGCTCCCAAGACCTCCGCGCCTCCTTCTTTGCCACTGTCCAAGACCGTTACCAGTTTTACATCGACCTCCTCATGGAACTGCATGAACAAAACCCCAACAAAGGTTACAATGCTCAAGCGCTCCACATCAGCGAACGCTCCCGCGCCAGAGGACTCCTAGAACTGCTCACCGAAGCCAGCGCCAATATCCGTGAAGGCGTTGACCCCCAACTCTTAGCCCAAGAACAAACCTTACTGCAAAAACTGAATACGGTAGAACACGATCGCCACCAACTCACCAGTGGTCAATATACCCAAGAAGAACTCGATGCTCTCAAACAACAGTCCCAAGACCTCCTGCTGCAACTCGACCAACTCGAAGCCCAAATCCGCATCAACAGCCCCCGTTATGCCAGTCTCAACTATCCTCAACCCCTCACCCTAGATGAGATTCAACAGCAAGTCCTCGATGAAGACACTCTGCTCTTACAATACTCCCTCGGTTCAGAACGCAGCTTTCTCTGGGCCGTCACTCCAGATGGCATCACCAGTTATGTTCTCCCCTCCAGCGCCGACATTGCCACAGCCGCGCAAGCCTTCCGCCAGTCTCTCACCTCCGCTAACGGCAGTAACATCAGTGCCGGAGAAGCCTTAAGTCAGATCGTACTCGCTCCCGTCGCCCACCAACTGCAAGGAAAACGCCTACTCATCGTCGGCGATGGCGTTCTGCAATACATTCCCTTTGCCGCTCTTCCCCTCCCGAATGCTCCCGCTACACCCCTCCTCGTACAAAACGAAATCGTCACCCTTCCCTCCGCCTCCACCGTTGCCATCCAACGCCAACAACTCGCCAACCGTTCCCCCGCTCCCCAAACCCTAGCTGTCTTAGCCGACCCCATCTTCGACCCCAACGACACTCGCCTCACCGGAACCCCACCCCCACCGAATCCAGATACCCTGAATAAACTGGCATTAACTCGTGCCGTTGGCAGTTTAGGCTTAGGCGACATTGCCCCCACATTACCCCGTTTAGAATACACCCGCGTCGAAGGCGAGAAAATCCTGGCTCTCGTTCCCGACGCAAAAGAATTAGAAGCCTTTGACTTCCAAGCCTCCCGTGAAATCGCCACCCATCCCCAACTCTCCCAATATCAAATCGTTCACCTCGCCACCCACGGCATTCTCGATGCCACCAACCCGGAACTCTCCGGAGTCGTCCTCTCCCTCTTCGACAACAACCAAACCCCCCAAGACGGCTTCTTGCGCTTGCAAGATATCTTCAACCTCAATCTCCCCGCCGAATTAGTCGTCCTCAGCGCCTGTCAAACCGGCTTAGGCGAAAACGTCCGAGGTGAAGGCATCGTCGGCTTAACCAGAGGCTTCATGTACGCGGGAGCACGACGAGTCGTCGTCAGTCTCTGGAGCGTCAACGATGTCGCCACCTCCGAAGTGATGGTCAAGTTCTACCAAAAGATGTTAGAAGAACAACAAAACCCCGTCACCGCCTTACGAGAAGCCCAACTGGAAATGTGGAACTCCGAGCAATGGAACTCCCCCTACTACTGGGCCGCGTTTACTATCCAAGGAGACTGGAAATGAATAATGAATAATGAACAATGAACTTTGTAGTGGATCGTTTCATCTAAAATAGGGCTTTGTTTGGTGTAAGCACGAAGAGTGCTTAAAAGCCTAGCTGGAGAGGGATAAATCCCTCCATCATTTTAGCTGAAACAATCCAGTAGGGTGCATTTCCCCAAGCGGAAATGAAAAGCGACAGCGCAGGGCACTGATATTACAGAATCCCCCATTCCACCATTCCCCAACTATGGCACATCCAAATCGTCGTCAATTCTTACAATTCATTGCTGCCTCCCTAGGCACAGTAACCCTCAATTCCTTGCTCCACCAAGCCAACCGTTCAGCCAAAATTCTCGCCCAAACCACACCCCGAAAACTTGCTCTTCTCGTCGGCATTAATCAATATCCATTTCAACCCCTAGCTGGCTGTCTCAACGATCTTGAACTGCAACGTCATTTACTCATTCATCGCTTTGGATTTAATCCCAAAGATATCTTAGTGGTTGCGGATTCCCAAGCCACTCGTAATGGCATCTTAACCGCCTTTGAAGACCATTTAATTAAACAAGCCAAAACCGGCGATATCGTCGTCTATCACTACTCCGGTCATGGTTCGCGTATTTTTGACCCCCATCCCATTTTCAGATCCCCAGACAACGAAGAACTCAACGGAACATTTGTCCCCATAGATGGAGAATTACCCCCTGGATATCCGAATGCAGGAGGAGCAGTCAAAGACATTATGGGACATACCCTCTTTCTGTTAATGTCAGCGCTAAAAACCGAAAATGTAACCGTAATTTTAGATAGTTGTTTTGCTGGAGGTGCAACCCGCGATGTCCAGGTTCGCTCCCGTGATGGAGGGCAAAAAGTTTTAGTCTCTAACCTGGAAAAAGCCTATCAAGAACGATTTTTATTCCAGCTCAATCTCACCCCAGAAGCCTTTATTTCCGCCTATCGCACGGGAGTCGCTAAAGGAGTAGTATTAGCAGCATCTGCACATAATCAACTGGCAAGAGAAATGAATATCAATGGGGCAAGCTGTGGCTTATTTAGTTACTTACTCACTCACTATCTCTGGCAAGAAAATAGCAATATTGAACAAATCTTCCCCAAGATTTATGCGGAAATTCCGTTAATCTTCAAGCAAATTCCCCGTTATGAAGTCAAAGTCGGCAGTAACTATCACTTGCAGTCTCCTTACTTTATTGCAACCGCAAGTTCCCCTGCTCAAGCTGTCGTCACTGAAGTCAGAGGAAATATGGCTAAAGTCTGGTTAGGTGGCGTTGATTTACGGCAAGTGAATCCATCCATGGTATTGACTGGTATTGATGGAAAAGGAAAAGTAAGGGTAAGATCTCGTAATGGCTTAGTCGCTCAAACCAATATTGAGGAAGAGGTACAAGAAGGGGCACTCTTGGAGGTTCGATGAACAATAGACCTCTTGCATAAATGGGCAGCAAATGAACAGGAATGCATTAATCCTGTATTCTTATCCCTATTCCCTAGCGCACAACGCTATTTTAAACTCGGATGGCTCGGTTGGCTCCTGTTGCTTCCAACTCACGGGCTTTTTTGCCTCGCCAAAAGAGACGAATGGGTGTACCGGTAAATCCCAGTTGTTTGCGAATTTGCCCTTCTATATAGCGACGGTAGTTTTCTCCTAACCGTTTGGGATCGTTGACAAAAATACTAAAGCTTGGCGGTTGGCTACTGACTTGCGTGCCATAGTAAATTTTGCCCTGTTTCCCTTGCCGGTTGGTGGGGGGAGTGTGCCAACTGATGGCTTCTTGCAGGACTTCATTAACAACAGAAGTGGAAACACGGCGTTTATGTTCGCTGACGGCATTATCGACTAACTTCAGAATTTTGGGAACCCGTTGTCCCGTCAGAGCGCTGACGAAAATCATTTCTGACCAGTCAATGAAGTAGAGGCGATCGCGAACCTGTTGTTCGTAGTGCAAAATGGTATAGCTGTCTTTTTCCACCTGATCCCATTTGTTCACCACAATCACACAAGCGCGGCCATCTTCAGTAATGCGGTTCGCCAATTTTTGGTCTTGTTCGGTAACGCCATCGATCGCATCAATGACCAGCAATACCACATCAGAGCGGCGAATGGCTTTAAAAGCACGATTGATCCCGAAAAATTCAGGCCCGTATTCCACATTTTTCTTCTTGCGAATGCCTGCAGTATCAATCAAGCGGTAGGTTTTGCTCTCATGTTCGACTACGGTATCAATAGCATCCCTAGTGGTTCCGGAAATGGGGCTAACAATCGCCCGTTTTTCCCCTAAAAAGGCATTGAGTAAACTCGATTTACCCACATTGGGACGACCAACAATGGCGATTTTGGTTTCTGTGGATTCTTCCCAGTTTTCCATCACCGGTAAGTGAGGCAGTAAAGCATCCAGAAGATCCCCCGTTCCATTGCCGTGAATGGCGGAAATAGCATAGGGTTCGCCTAGCCCTAATTCCCAAAATTGGGCGGCTTGAATCAGTCCCTGATCTGGAGATTCACATTTATTCACCGCTAAAATAACGGGGATCGATTGTTGATGCAACCATTGGGCAATTTCCAGATCTCCAGGGGTAGGCCCAGTTTGACCATCGACGAGGAAAATGGCGGCGCTAGATTCAGCTAAAGCTAATAGAGCTTGTTCGCGAATTAGGGGCAAGAATTCGGTATCGTCATGGAAGAGTAGTCCCCCGGTATCGACGACTTGAAAATCGCGATCGCGCCAATAGCAGTAACGATAGGTGCGATCGCGGGTAATTCCCGGTTCATCAAACACAATCGATTCTTGTCTTTTGGCTAACCGATTGACCAGGGTAGATTTACCGACATTGGGACGGCCGATAATGGCAACGATAGGCAGTTTCATAGGTGCAGTATTTAGGAGTTAGAAATATGTTTAGAGATTTAAGCCAAGCATTCTATTATATATCAAATTTTGATTTTAGTCTTGCAGCGCGATCGCCTCTCTGGTTGGAGGACAGCAAAAGGCAGGAACCAGGACTTCTTCAGGAATTCCTTGCTCAACTAAATCTTCAGCAAAGTATTCTACATTATTCTGTTCGAGATGAACTAACCCATCAATGATACGTAGGTGAGCCAGAATACCGTGAATGCGGCGATCTCCATTCCAACCCACACTCATCAGCAGATAGTTGTCCGTTTCTTCGTCGCAAATAGCGATAGTTTCGTCAATATCCCTTGATTTCGACCATTCCAGATGTTCGGCTAAAACGGTACGAATAATATGACGATAGTTCTCTAGTCGATCCATTGCTCGATCTCCTCCAAATCTGGATTAAATACAATGAGACGAATCTTTTCATCTTCAATTAGATTCTGGATAATGGTCTTCTGAAAGAGTTGTTGATAGATGGTTGAGCTAATAGCCAGATAAGGCTGGCGGGTAGATCCACTTCTTTGTCAAATAGAACGATACAAAACATATTGTCCAATTGCTTTTTCCAGTTCTGAAATCTGCCCAATATTGCCAAAGACTTTAATTTCAACAGCAAGATTAATGGACTGGCGATCGCTTGCTCGTTTTTCAGCGCCGAGGTCGGGATAAACTCGGTGTTCAAGATCCCCTAGAATAAGCGGATCGTGAGTAATTGTCCTGCCCTCTTTGATTAGAGCATTTCTGACAATATCATGATAGCGATCGCGACGGGGCATAGTAACTAGCGTTTAATATTTACTATAAAGTAAATAGGCTCTTCAGTAATGGAACGTGTTATTTCTGTATTGGGACTCGGTTTTTTTGTCGCCTTTGCCTATGGCATCTCGGTTAACCGTCCGGCAGTGCGCTGGCGAGTGGTAGCCATGGGATTGGGTTTACAGTTTGTTTTAGCGGTGCTGATTCTAAAGGTTCCGTTCGGCTTGGCTCTGTTCCGCTTTTTAGGCGATCGCATCCAGACGTTTTTAGAATTTTCGGATGTGGGGTCTGAGTTTGTGTTTTCGTCCCAGTTGGTGAACAATGAGGTATATATTTTTGCCTTTCGGGTGTTGCCGACGGTAATTTTCTTTTCGGCCTTTATTAGCGTGCTTTACTACTATGGAATTTTACCGCGCATGGTACAGGCGATCGCTCGGTTCATGCAATATACCCTGAAAACTTCGGGATCGGAAACGTTGAGCGCAGCCGCCAATATTTTTGTCGGTTCGACAGAAGCGCCTTTGCTGATTAAACCCTATGTCTCGACGACTACGATGTCTGAACTTCATGCGATTATGACGAGTGGGTTTGCGACGGTGGCAGGAGGGGTTTTAGTCGCTTATATTTCCTTTGGCATTGCTCCGGAGCATCTGATTACTGCATCGGTGATGTCTGCTCCCGCAGCGTTGGCGATCTCGAAGCTGATGTATCCAGAAACTGAAAATTCTCCGACGATGGGAACGGTGTCTATTCAGGTGGAGAAAACCTCTGTTAATGCCATTGATGCTCTTTCTACTGGGGCTTCTGAGGGAATGAAGTTAGCCCTAAATATTGCGGCGATGCTGATCGCGTTTTTGGGTATCCTGGCGTTTATCAATGCTGTATTGGCTTGGATGGGCGGATTTATCGGTTTACCGACGTTATCCTTAGAAGGGATTTTTGGCGTAATCTTTGCGCCTGTGGCTTGGTTGATGGGGGTTCCTTGGGCAGATTGTTTAGTTGTAGGGCAGCTACTGGGGAAGAAGACGATCCTGACTGAGTTTATTGCTTATGTGGATTTGAGTCAGTTGATTGCCAATCAACAGGTTTCCGATCGCACTGTGGCGATCGCCACATATGCTCTCTGCGGCTTTTCTAATCTGGGGGCGATCGGCATTCAGTTGGGAGGCATTGGGGCGATCGCTCCCTCTCGACAATCCGATCTCGCTCAGTTGGGTTTGCGAGCTATGATTGGCGGATTTCTCGCCTGTTGTATGACTGCTTGTATTGCTGGAGTTTTACTCTAATCGTTATTTGTTCTTTAAAATGGGCGAAGGTCTAACCGGAGGCGGCTAGACCTAAACTAAGTATTCTTGAGAAACTCTAATTTTCAGGGTTTTGCGAGTTAAGAAAATGGACAAGTACAATTAACTTACTAAGGTTTTCATACTTCACAGTCACACCTTTCGGGCTTTCCCATAACCCTGTCTTTCCGGACTTCAGGTTTGGCTTAACCGCTGACTGTGCAGGGGGTTTGCCACTAGGGTGAAGGGCTATGTTCAACTGTGACTGGACTCTAGAGGACAGACACCAATTCTAGAACCCAAATTTAATGCTTTAATTGCTTGCTTTGGTGTCTATATTGTTTACAATAGCATAGTTTTTTCAGAGTTCCAGCATTGTTTACACAAATTTAGGACTCTTTACAGAGTGCAATATTCATCAACAAGAGATTAAGTATAATGGCTGATTTTTCCAGGATGTTTTAACCATGAACTCAACTCAAAGAATAGGAATTAACCCAGTTTCCCTACTGCTCATCGGTGGCGCACTTCTGCTCAATTTGACAGGATGCGGCTCATCTCAAGGGACTTCAGAAGAGACGGCACAAACCACTCAAGAAGAATGCGATCGCCCCAAACAGATGGATGGGCAATATTGCGATCGCAATCAAGATCTAGTTGCCGATCCCCCAGACAACCCTGATGAATGGATTAATCCAGACACCCTCATCTTTGCCTATTTGCCGATTCCCAATCCAGACCAATACGAATCCGTTTGGACTGAATTTATGGCCCATCTATCGGAAATCACTGGCAAACCCGTCCAATTCCTCGCTCTAGAGTCAAAAGCCGATCAAATTCAAGCCTTAAAAGACGGTCAACTCCATATTGCCGGGTTTAGCACTAGCACTGTCCCCATTGCCGTCAATCAAGCTGGCTTTACCCCCTTTGCCATGATGGCCGCTTCTGATGGCACATTTGGCTATGAAATGGAAATTATCACTCATATCTCCAGCCCTCTCGATAGTCTCGAAAACCTATCAGACCGCCAGTTAGCCTTTACGGATGCTAATTCCTATTCAGGATATATTTTACCCCGTGCCCTCCTAGAAGCCGGTTATAACCTCAAAGCTGATCGAGACTACAAAGCTGTATTTTCTGGATCTCAAGAAAAATCTATCGTCGGAGTACAAAACCAAACCTATGAAGCAGCCGCCATTGCCAATGATGTCCTGCAACTGATGTGCAATCGTCAGGAAGCCGACTGTAGTCAATTCCGCTCCCTTTACCAATCCCAAACCTTTCCCAATGCAGCTTATGGCTATGCCCACAATTTAGATCCAGAACTGGTGGAGGCGATCGACAATGCCTTTTTAACCTTTAACTGGTCAGGAACGGGCTTAGAGCGCGAATTTAGTGCTACAGGAGAAGAAAAATTTATCCCCATCGACTATCAAATCGATTGGAGTCAGATCCGTACTATCCAGGAGGCTCAAGGAGTCGATTACCAAGTGCCTTCCGATTAAATACTCTATGGTATAACCCAGATGGAATTATCCCTCTCCTAAAAAATACCAACTCTTTTAGGAGAGGGATAGCTTGAAAAAGAATGGAAGTATAGTGATTCCTGATACCTTTAAATTAACAGGTCGATTGCAAGCTGATAATTGGAGTCCACCACCCATAAAAACTAATCAACATGGTAAGCTAACCAATGGTTTATATACTTTAGATCTCCCAGGTGCAGAAGTTCATATAACGGGGACTTTAGCACTAGGTAAAAGCCAGTTCTTATATCGGGTTAACTATCAAACTTTAGTGCTAGACGCAGCTTTATACGCTGATGAAGCCAATCTATGGCAAGGACCCAAGGCAAAAATAGTATTAGATAGACCTATCGGAGTTCATGCTTCTACAGGTCAACTAACCAATGTTCTTAATCTATACCGAAATAAAAATTACTTTGTTCATGGAGCGCCAGGTACCCCACGATGATTAACATAGAAAAGTATTTTAAGTTTACAGAAAATAATGCAATGAACTGGACACATAAATTAGTCAAGGATGTATTAGAAAGTCTTGTCCATACAATTGAAGATTCCATTATTGATTGGGAACCCGGAGATGAAGAGTGGGCAAGACTATTAGTTGGGACAGAAGTTGTGGCAATTGTTTGTGCTAAAATTCCTCTGATTATTGCGCTAGAAAATTACACAGGACAAATCTCAACTTGCTTCTTAAAACAAGAAATAAAAATTCTTGTCATTAGAGATTTTGAAGAAGATCAATTTTGTATTGATAAAGTATTACTTGAAGAGGTGTTTGGCAGAAAAATGACTCCTAATATTTCATATAATGCTTTCTCTATCAACGATCTATGGTGGGCAACAGTTGCATAAGATCCACTCAAAAGAGAGGCGAAAAAAATTTTCGCCTCTAAAGATCTTGCTATACCTCTCGATCGCCTTAAACCACGCCAATATTAACTGGGACAAAGTCATTCACAGAGAAAGCTGTCAGTGGTGTATTGGCCACAATACCCAAAATTTGACCGGATGGATTGATCCGAATGACCGTATTGCCAGCCACATTTTGCACTAACAAATTCTGAGCTGTTAAACCACCGGTTAAACCAATACGATCCACCCCAATTTGAAAATCGACAATAAAATCAGCTTGTTCAATTTGATTAACCGCCGTACTGGTGCGCAGAACAAATATATCTGCACCGGAACCACCCGAAAGCACGTCTGCACCAAAATCCCCGCTCAGGGTATCATTTCCGTCGCCACCATTGACGGTATCATTACCTTGACCACCATAGAGGAGATCGTTGCCAAAATCACCAAAGAGTTGATCTGCCCCTTGGTTCCCATAAACTGTATCGTTATTCTGACCACCCCGGACAACATCATTACCTTGACCACCATAGAGCAGGTCATTGCCTTGATTACCATTAATGCCATCATTGCCTTGATTGCCATTAATGCCATCATTTCCCGATCCACCAGAGATTTGATCATTCCCTTGCAAACCAGAAACTTGATCATTTCCAGCACCCGCATTAATCACATCATTCCCTGCCGTACCAAAGATGTTGTTATTTCCTGAATCGCCAGGGGCAGGAGTTGGAGTGGGAGTTGGGGTGGGAGGTGTAGGGTTAGAAGGGGGAGCAACCGGATCGGTAGGAGTTGGGGTGGGAGTTGGGGTGGGAG
>NZ_JAGHZN010000062.1:0-27056 GCF_017746735.1 Roseofilum sp. Guam
TAACTTGCCGGTCTTACATTGAAGGGGCTATAATGTAAACAAGAGTCAAATAGTCTTTTATGGAAAGAGCATTCAACTACAGGTTTTATCCAACATCAGAGCAAGAGTCCCTATTGCGGCGAACTTTGGGTTGCGTAAGGCTGGTCTATAATAAAGCTCTCCACGAAAGAACTCAGGCTTGGTATGAACGACAAGAAAGAGTAGATTACGCTCAAACCTCTTCAATGTTGACCGCCTGGAAAAAACAAGAAGAGTTAGATTTCTTAAAGGAGGTGAGTAGTGTCCCCTTGCAACAAGGGTTGAGGCATCTGCAATCCGCATTTACTAATTTCTTTGCCGCCCGTGCCAAATATCCAAAATTCAGGAAAAAAAACCAAGGAGGTAGTGCGGAATTTACCAAATCGGCGTTTAAGTTTAAAGACGGTCAAATCTATTTAGCCAAATGTAAAGAACCCTTAGCTATTCGCTGGTCTCGTCAAATCCCATCCGGTTGTGTGCCCAGTTCGGTAACAGTAAAACTGCATCGGTCAGGACGTTGGCATATCTCCATTAGATTTGATGACCCCACTATTAAACCCTTGCCTGCTAAGGATAAAGCAGTAGGTATTGATTTAGGAATTAGCCGCCTATTAACGACCAGTGATGGAGAGAAAATAGCTAATCCTAAAGCATTAAAGAAACACTACCATAAGTTAAGGGGACTTCAAAAAAGCTTATCGAGAAAACAGAAAGGTTCTAACAATAGATACAAAGCCAGAGTAAAGCTGGCTAGACTTCACCAAAAAATAGTCGATACCCGAGGTGACCATTTACATAAGCTAACCACTCAACTGGTGCGTGAAAACCAAACGATAGGTGTTGAGGACTTAGCAGTTAAGAATATGGTCAAAAACCGAAAGCTGGCACAAGGGATATCTGATGCAAGTTGGGGAGAGATTACCCGACAATTGTCCTATAAATGCCGATGGTATGGCAGAAACACTATCGAGATAGACCGGTGGTTTCCGAGTTCAAAACGGTGTAGTAATTGTGGGCATATCGTTGAAAAAATGCCGTTAAATATTCGGCAATGGAAATGCCCTGAGTGTGGGAGTGACCATGACCGGGATATTAACGCCAGTAAAAATATCTTGGCCGCAGGACTTGCGGTGTCAGTCTGTGGAGCGAGTGTAAGACCCGATCAGAGTAAATCTGTGAAGGCAACTGCAAAGAAACAGAAACCTAAATCGTGAGGTTTAGGAATCTCCTCGGCTTTAGCCAGGGGAGGATGTCAATCACTAAACGTTTTACTTCATTAGGTTCAAATTCAACTTTATGACCGACGCTAAAGTCTCTCATATTCGTAATTTCTGTATTATTGCCCATATCGATCATGGGAAGTCTACCTTAGCCGATCGCCTCCTCCAGTCTACGGGAACGGTTGCCGATCGCGATATGAAGGAGCAGTTCCTGGATAGCATGGATCTCGAACGGGAGCGGGGGATTACGATTAAGCTCCAAGCTGCACGGATGAATTATCAGGCGGATAATGGGGAAGTTTATGTCCTTAATTTAATTGATACTCCAGGGCATGTTGATTTTTCGTATGAAGTTTCGCGATCGCTGATTGCCTGTGAGGGGGCACTGTTAGTGGTAGATGCCTCCCAGGGGGTAGAAGCGCAAACCTTGGCGAATGTCTATTTGGCCCTAGAACACGATCTGGAAATTATCCCCGTTCTGAATAAAATTGACTTGCCTGGGGCGGAACCCGATCGGGTCAAGGCAGAAATTGAAGAGGTAATTGGATTAGATTGTAGTGATGCCATTTTAGCTTCGGCGAAAGAAGGCATCGGTGTTCCCGATATTCTAGAAGCGATTGTTCAGGGAGTTCCTGCTCCTCAAGAAACCCTAAAAGAACCCCTACGGGCCCTGATTTTTGACAGTTATTATGATAGCTATCGGGGCGTAATCGTCTATTTTCGGGTGGTGGATGGTAAGGTTCGTAAAGGCGATCGCATCCGCTTGATGGCAACCGGTAAAGAATACGATATTGACGAGTTAGGCGTTCTCTCTCCAACTCAAGTGCAAGTGGAAGAACTACATGCTGGAGAAGTGGGCTATTTAGCCGCATCCATTAAAGCTGTGGAAGATGCGCGGGTGGGCGATACCATTACCCTGAAAGCAGAATCTGCCGAAAATCCCTTACCGGGATATAAAGAAGCCAACCCCATGGTATTCTGCGGCATGTTTCCCACCGATGCCAACCAATTCCCCGAATTGCGGGAAGCTCTAGAGAGACTCAAACTCAATGATGCTGCCCTTTCCTATGAACCAGAAACCTCTAGCGCCATGGGCTTCGGTTTTCGCTGTGGGTTTTTGGGATTATTACACATGGAAATTGTCCAAGAACGGTTAGAGCGGGAATACAATCTGGACTTGATTATTACTGCTCCTTCCGTAGTTTATCGGGTGGTTCTGAACTCGGAAGAAACCATTGCCATTGATAATCCGAGTACCTTACCGCCTGCCAACGAACGACAAAGCATTGAGGAACCCTATGTCAAAGTAGATATTATTACCCCAGAAGCCTATGTGGGCACATTGATGGAATTGTGCCAAACCCGACGGGGAATCTTCAAGGATATGAAGTATTTAACCCAAAGTCGGACCACCTTGATTTACGAGTTGCCCTTAGCGGAAGTGGTAACTGACTTCTTCGATCAGATGAAGACGCGATCGCGGGGTTATGCCAGTATGGAGTATCAGTTTATCGGCTATCGCTCCGATGATTTGGTGCGCTTAGATATCATGATCAACAACGATCCCGTCGATGCCCTAGCCATGATTGTCCATCGCGATAAAGCCTATTATGTGGGACGGGGATTAACGGAAAAATTGAAAGAATTGATCCCACGCCATCAGTTCAAAGTTCCCATTCAAGCCGCAATTGGTTCGCGAATTATTGCCAGTGAACATATTCCTGCCTTGCGTAAGGATGTATTGGCTAAATGTTACGGCGGTGATATTTCCCGGAAGAAAAAGCTGCTGCAAAAACAAGCCAAGGGTAAAAAGCGAATGAAGTCCATTGGTACAGTCGATGTGCCTCAGTCCGCATTTATGGCGGTTTTGAAGTTGGATAACGGGTAATTGGTGAGATAGCCGAGAAGGAGTGAGTTAGGAACAGTTAAGTTATTGCCTATTGCCTCAAACAATAACTTAACTGTCCCAACTTAAATCAACGGACATTAATGATGGAGGATTCATTACCCCTGAAGCCACCGGGCAGCATCCTTGGCATGATAGGTGAGAATTAGATCGGCACCAGCACGCTTAAAGCTGGTTAAGGTTTCCATCACCACTCGCCGTTCATCAATCCAGTCATTGAGAGCAGCAGCTTTGACCATGGAATATTCACCGGAAACATTGTACGCGGCAACGGGCAGATTCGAGGCTTGTTTCACTTGCCAGATCACATCCATGTAGGCTAAAGCTGGTTTAACCATCAGCATATCCGCCCCTTCAGCCACATCTAGATCGATTTCCTTAATCGCTTCGCGACTATTAGCCGGGTCCATCTGATAGGTGCGGCGATCGCCAAATTGGGGGGCTGACTCAGCCGCATCTCGGAATGGCCCGTAATAGGCCGAAGCGTACTTAGCAGCATAGGACAAAATCGGAATCTCTTCAAACCCCTCTTCATCTAACGCTGCGCGAATTGCTTGTACAAACCCGTCCATCATCCCAGATGGGGCGATCACATCCGCTCCAGCTTTGGCTTGGGAAACGGCAGTTTTCTTCAATAACTCTAATGTGGGATCGTTCAACACCCGTCCCGTCAGATCTCCCACTTCCAAATAGCCACAATGACCATGGCTGGTATACTCGCATAAACAAGTATCTGCAATCACCACTAACTCAGGCACAGCTTCTTTGACTGCCGTAGCCGCTTGCTGGATCATCCCACAATGATGCCAAGCACCTGTTGCGTCCATATCTTTGGTTTCAGGAATACCAAACAGGATAATCGCCGGAATACCCAAATCATAGACTTCCTTCGCTTCGTCTACAATTTTGTCTACTGAGAGCTGATATACACCAGGCATCGATCTCACTTCCTTAGCGACTCCTTCACCTGGGATCGCAAACAACGGATAAATCAAATCATTAGTGGTTAAGACCGTCTCTTGTACCATGCGGCGCAAGGTAGCAGAGTTACGGAGGCGACGAGGGCGATGAATGGGAAACATAATTGGGAGTTTACAAACAGTAATCTAAATAAATCGAGAGTATTTCAGCATTGTATAGCGATCGCCGATCCCCCTTTACATTTGAGTCCTTTTTCTCAATGTTTTGTAACGTTAGCCCTCCCTAACCTTAAGCAAAATAAAATCAAGCATTTCCTATTCCCCATTCCCCATTCCCTCTATGAAACCTTGGAATTTTACCCCTCCTCCTGCCTCTGAATTAGGCGATCACGAAGTCCCCCTACACGGAACCCACCTTCAAGGAAAACGTATTGCTCTGCTTATTACCGGCAGTATTGCCGCCCTCAAAGCCCCCCTATTAGCGCGGGAACTCAGGCGCGAAGGAGCAGAGGTTACCGCCTTTACCTCCACTGAAGCTTTACGCTATACCACCCTCGACAGTCTAGAATGGAGTACCACCCATCCGGTAATTACCAAACTGACGGCTGCTGCGGAACATCTCAGCGATGAAGACCCTTTTGATGTGTATGTCGTCGCTCCTGCCACCTACAATACGATTAATAAGATGCGCTATGGCATCGCCGACGGAGTTATCACCTCTACCCTCGCTTCCGCCTTAGGAAAACTAGAACAGGGGCAAACCCAAATTCTGATTGTGCCCACGATGCACGGCAGTTTACACAATCGGATTTTAACCGAATCCCTACAGCAATTACACCACTGGGGTGTAGAGATTATGCCTCCTAAAGAAGCCTACGGCAAACACAATTTACCCGATCTGCGATCGATTGTAACCACAGTTTCCCGCTTAGTTAGTTCTTCTCCTTTAAAAGGTATTCCCATTTTAGTCACGGGCGGTCCTACTCCCGTTCCCATTGATAACATTCGCCGAATCACCAATCGTTTTCGTGGCACATTAAGCCTTAAAATCACCGAAGAATTGTATTTACGAGGGGCAGAAGTCCAGTTAATTCTAGGAACGGGGGGGGATACCCCACCTTCCTATTTCCCCTGTGAAATCGCTCAAACCTACGAACATTATGCCCAATTAGTTTTAGATCACTTACAGCAATATCCCTATGTTTTTGGCATCTTTTCTGCCGCTGTTGCAGACTATCAACCGGAGCGCGTACTGCCTGGAAAAATCCCCAGTGGGGGAGCTTTGCACTCTCTGAAATTAGTCCCTACTGGCAAGGTAATTGAACGGGTAAGGACAGAATTCCCAGACCTGTATATGGTAACTTTCAAGTATCAGGAAGACGTTACCCATAAAGAATTAATTGATATTGCCCAAAAGAGACTAGAACAAGGATACAATGCAGTGGTTGCTAATCGCGGAGAAGAAACAGGAGAGCAAGGCGAACAAATTGCCTATTGGGTGTCGAAAAATAAAACGGCCGAGAAGATGATGGGCAAAGAAGGCATTGCCAGAGCAATTTCTAATTATCTAGAAGCCTGTTTTTCAACTACACCCCAAGTCTAAAAATCACTTTTTACCCATCGGGAAACTGCCAGCATAAGATACGCTCGATGCGATCGCTCTGACACTCTGGACAAGGCTGATTTTGCGCAGAACTCACCCATTCATAGTCACACTGATGGCAGTGGCAAAAAACATTATGTTCATTCGCAACATCTATCTTGTGCTTCCAGCGATCGATTTCAGTGCGATCGGGTTGAAATGGAATGTTCATCATTCAGTCAATCATTAAGGACAACCCAAAAACTTATGGGTTTGTAAACTTATACGCCAGTCTGGGTGATGTAAAACAAACTGCATCGCTAAATCAATCGTTTCTGGGCTATTCCATTCCGGTTGTAAAAATTTCACTGCGTTAGGCTTCACGAACTGAGCTTGTTCCTTAGCCCAGTCTAGATCTTCTGGCCCAGTAATCACCACTTTTAATTCATCTGCATAAGTGCCCATACTGCGATCGGGAGATTTAGACTGCTTCGGGGAAAACGTCACCCAATCAAATGTCCCCGAAAACGGATAAGCGCCAGAAGTTTCTAAGTGTAAAGGGAGATGACACAAAGATCTTAAGCCCTGGGTTAATTGATCCAAATTATGCATTAATGGCTCTCCCCCAGTAATCACAATCATACTCGGATTGACCGCTAAAACAGCTTCAGCCAATTGCTCAATGGAATATTGGGGATGTTTGTCCACAGGCCAAGATTCTTTCGTATCGCAGAACCAACAGCCGACATCACAGCCTCCAAGGCGAATAAAAAAAGCATTTCGTCCCATCCAATAGCCTTCTCCTTGGATAGAATGAAATTTTTCTACAATGGGATAGGTTTTCACAGATGGCTATTCATTAACATAGGAACAGATCTTCCATTATAACAACCACCTCTACTTTTGGGTTATAATAATTAGAATTTACAGCGCTTCATGTTGGCAAATATAATAACTAACAATTATGACTATCAACCCAAAGGAGAAATGATGAACCATACAGGGTGTAAAGCGATTGGATTACTGGCCTTCTGGGGGGCGATCGTTGGGGCAATTTACCCCGTACAATTTGCTCAAGCTCAAAGCAATGGGGTAATGTATGGCAACTATGTCAGTGTCACGGCGGCTGAACCCGCAGAAGACCCGAATTCTACCCTAGAGCAAACAACAGGAAGTCCTCTAGAATACCAGCCAGTCAGGGCAGAAAAACAACTTGAACCTGTTCCTTTAGAAAATCCTGTTCTACCAGAACCTCCTGCCTCTTTACCTATATATCCTCTACCCAATAATGAGTCAGCCGAACCCGATCAAACCACCGCACAGCAAACCAGCACATCCGATCCAAGACCAGCCGTAGGCAGTTATTTCGGCATTGGCGGAACCATTGGCTTAAGCGATGGAGAAACTGCCCTAGGCAGTGGTGGATTTTCTTTAATGAGTAAAGGAGCATTGAGCGAATATCTGACTTTGCATAATGCCACCTCTTTTGGCAAGCAAACAGCAAGTATGTTTGCTCTAACTGGTGAAATTCCCATCAGAAATCCCCAGACTCAAGAAGTTGTTGCTATGCCGTTTTTAGGCGGAGGAACTTTAGTGACAACCAAAGATGAATTGCGGTTTCATGGGTTAGTGGTTGGGGGTGTTGATATTCCTCTATCCAGAGATTTCATGGGAACAGTGCGGGTGAATGCGGGGTTTGTTGATAGTAAAACTGAAGTCGGTATTGTATTAGGAGTTGGCTATCGATTTAATTTGTTTAACTTATTCTAATTTGTCTTGATCTTCCTTGTCTTGGCAAGAGAGTTCTGGCACTTGAGGCTCAGGTAAACTCTCTTGAACCGTTTCATCTCTATTATCTCCCGAGCCTTGGAGAACGGCGGCGAAAGGTGAATCTGGGTTTTCTAATACCCATTCGTCAAGAATATCTTCGATCAGAAGTCGTTTAATCCAGACCTGAGCAATAACTGCTAAAGGAAGGGCTAAGAACAGACCAATAATACCAAAAAGCTGTAAACAAATAAGTTGAGCCAGGAGCGTTGCTGCAGGTAACAGGGAGACTTGTTTGGCCATCACTGTGGGTGTTAACCAATAGCTTTCCACTTGTTGAACAACAACATATAGAATCAAAACTGCCCCAGCTTTGAGGAATCCACCGGTATCTAAGAGGGAAACAGTCATCGGTAAAACAACACTTAAAGTTGGCCCAATATTGGGGATAAAATTGAGTAGTCCTGCCAATAATGCATGGGCTAAAACTAGCCGAACTCCAATGATGGATAATCCGATAAAACTGAGCGTACCAATGAAGAGGGAGTTGATAATAATGCCCCCAAACCAATTATCTAATGCGATTTCACATTCAGCTAAAATACTATCGGCTCGCCGCCGATAAAAGGACGGAAAAATGCGAACTAAAGCTTGACGATAGGAAATGGGATCGCCTAAAAACATTAAAGTTAAGACAATCACCAGTAGCAATTGACCTACGGCAATGATGGAGTTAGAAAAGAAGGAGTAGAAGTTGCCAAAGACTTGGGTCAGGAAGGGTTGAATTTGTTGAAATCCACTGGATAAATCAGGAGGCTCTGGTAACCAAGAGGGAGTATTTGCTCTCCATTGGTAGAGCAGAATTCGCAGTTGTTCGAGTCCAGTCGGGATCAGATTAATCAGAATTTGAAATTGTTCAATGAAGGGAGGAACAATAATCCAATAGAAGAACAAAAAACAGAGAAAGGTAACACTGATAGTGACTAAAACCGAGAATCCTCGATTGAGGCCGAATTTCTGCACCAGACGCACTCCACGGTTGAGGGCAGTCGCCAGTACAATCGCAGTGAAAACAAGTAGCAAAATTCCCCGTATTGTCCAGAGAATATACAGGGATGTAACTAAACTGAAAAAGCCAAGTAATTGACCAAGTGTCACCAGGATTTCCTCCTCACCCTTGATGGGTAATGGGTAATGGGTAAGGTTGTTGTTCGGCTATTTTACTTGAGTAGAGGTTGATCGCGGGAGAAATTGCTTTAAAATCTTTAGGGGTGGACGATCCCAAGTATCGACATGATGATCGATCAGACCTTGGTCGTTGAAGGTATAAGTAGAATAACCATTAAAGTTAATCTGTGCCTTCCAGGGGACTCGCAGTTTGCCGCGCACAGTCCAGTCTACCCGCAGGGTTTGGGGAGGCAAAAAGTGCATCTGATGGACATCAAAAAATAGCTCGGTGAAAAACAATTGACCATGAAAGCGCAGTGTCCAAAAGATAATCCGATAGTTGAGTTTACCCTTAAATTGACTGATGGGGTCTTCAAAGAGGATATTTGGGGTATAAATGTTGTAGTTAATATCCTGTTCAAATAAGGTGGGTAAGTCCTGTTGCAGAATCTCCATCACCTCTTTAATCTGGGGCGGTAGAGCGTCAGAGTTGGTGGATAGGACGGATTCTGAGTTCATGATCGGTAAAGAGAATTTTGTTGAATGTATTTTAGGCTACTTGAGGGTAATTTTCGTTTTCCGTGGGAGAATGCATAACAGATTCAATCTAGCTTTGAACCATTGTAGCTATCTTGAAAAATCGCCGCTGATATACCGTATAGCAGAGGTAATGGTTTGAATGAATGCCTTACCCCTCCTATGATCGAGATTGGCTAGTTAGATTTTAGCTAATAATGCTCTGTCTCATTCGACGATCGCCACCCATTTCAGCGAGTACCTTCATTGAGGACAATGCGATCGCGCCCTTGAGTTTTGGCTTGATACAATGAGGCATCTGCCTTAGCAATCAAGGCTTCTGGGGATCGGGCAATGCTGGGAACCATACAGGCAACCCCTAAGCTCAAGGTGACATAAGGCTGTACCTCAGAATTGGCATGAGGCAATTGTCGTTCCCCGATTCCCTGATGAATGCGTTCGGCAACCTGGAGAGCGCCTATGCTATCAGTATTCGGCAATAAAATAACGAACTCTTCCCCTCCATATCGAGCCACTAAATCTCTGGAGCGTCTAACTGCCTCTGCCATCACCTGAGCGACTTTACGCAAACAGTCATCCCCAGCTAAATGACCATAGCAGTCGTTATAGCGTTTAAAATAATCCACATCTGCCAGAATCAAGGATAGAGGTTGCATCTGATGCAACAATTGCGACCATTCATAACTTAATACTTGATCGAAATGTCCCCGGTTGGCCACTTGAGTTAAACCATCGAGGGTAGCTAAACGAGTTAACTCTTGATTGGCGTGGCGTAAATCAGTCTCGGCTTGTTTGCGTCGCATTAAGGAAGCTAACTGGTTGGCGACGGATTGGACTAAAGTTAAGGAGCGCTGCTCAGGAGAATAGGGCGATCGGGAAAAAAAGATCAATACCGCCAACACTTCCCTCTGCCAACAAATGGGTATAGCTAAAGCTCCCTTCAAACCCACCTCTTTGGCTTGCTGCATTCGGGGAGAGATCGTACGCGTAGTTTGCGAGATATCCTCAATCCATTCCAACTCTTTAGAGATCAAAACCCGTCCGAGTAACCCTTCATGGGGGGTAAAGGCGATCGCCTCACTCAGATGACGAAACCCCTTAAATTGCTGAATATGGCTATATCCACCCCGGCTTAACCGTAGCTGAGTTCCTCCTTGAGTCGGCATCCAAGCTTCCGCAAAATCCCAATGAATCGTATGACAAATTTGAGCGAGTACCTTCTCTAAGGCAGACTCGATATCAATGGTATCACTCAGAGCTTCGGTGGTGTCTAGAAGTAACTGTAACTGGGCATTTTGTTCCTCTAACTTCTGTTGATATTTACGCAATCGTAGCTGATGCTCAATCCGCACTACTACTTCTACTGGCTCAAACGGCTTACTAATGTAATCGACTGCGCCCACTTCAAACCCTTTAACTTTACTGAGGGTTTCATCCATGGCGCTAATAAACAACACGGGGACATCGGCAATTAATTCTATGGATTTTAGATGTTGACAAAGCTCATACCCATTCATATCGGGCATCATCACATCCAACAATACCAAATCTACTGACCCAGCTTGGATAGAGCTTAAAGCTTCCTTGCCACTAGAGGCTACCTGGACTCGATATCCCTCCTTCACCAAAATCCGATTCAGTAAACTCAGATTATCTGGTTCATCGTCAACCACAAGGATGGTTTCTTTTAATCGCTGTAAGAGCTTTCGACTCATGAATGGGTAATCGGTAATGGGTAGTCGGTAATGGGTAGTCGGTAAGGGGTAAGGGGCGATCGCCGCTTTTGAGCAATCATCTCTGAAAATTAAATGAATATGGGCCGATCATACCCAAATCCTGATATATAACCATTAGAGATTAGTCGAAAAAAATAGGAAGTTTCTATGGAATTAGAATATCCAGACGATCTAAAATACCTGGACAGCCATGAGTACGTGCGGCTTGATGGCGAAATTGCTACGATTGGACTGAGTGCCTTTGCGATCGATCAACTCGGTGATATTGTTCATCTTGAATTGCCAGAAGTCGGAGATGCTCTAGAAAAAGGAGAATCTTTCGGTTCAATTGAATCGGTGAAAGCGGTTGAAGATCTTAAGGCTCCCGTTATGGGGACCGTCCTTGAATGCAATGAAGAGCTACTGGAAAACCCTGAAAATATTGGTGACGATCCTTACGGAGATGGATGGTTAATCAAAGTCCGGATTGATGAGAAGGAAGAACTAGATGGCCTACTCTCAGCCTCAGAATACCGCGCTCAACTTGAAGGGGATGAGGAAGATCATTAAAGATAAACGGATTGAACCTCAAAGACGTTAAGCTTTAAGGACTGCTCATATCCAGTCCGGCACGTCAATGATGATGAAGTCATTGCAAAGGTCGCGGAACGCCATGAAGCAATCCCAACAATCTCCCTAGTCTTGGCGATTGCTTCTAGAACGGTAGCAATGACAACTGTTTCAAGGGACTTAATACAGCAGTTTTCTAGCTTGATGTGTGTTATAATTCTAAGCTAGAAAGGGTGATCAACCCCGTGAAAAACCCAGTAGCCGCAAGGCACGCACCTTGAAAACTGAAGTTATGGGGTTCTTCTCAGGAAGGCTTGAGAAGGTGAAAACTTCAAGCACCAAGTATCAGAGAAACTCAATATTTTAGGTTTTGAACTGTATCGTAGGGCATACGAAAACAGGCTTCTGGAATGGAGCGAACGTCTGAGGAGAGGATCGCCTCTGGATTAAATACCGCAAGAGATTTAGTTGAAGCGAACTCGTTGAATCAGAAATCCAAAGCAGTGATGTTTGGAGAATCTACTCGACTTTAGCCAGTGGAGTATGTCAAACCCTAAGCAAAGGAAAGGGTGTCATCATAACTCTTATGGCACTTTTTTCAAGCTTTTGATGTGAGATATGGATCGCCCATGCAGAATTCAGACGTAACCCCTAAAGCTAACATGAATACCGGATCTTTGTCCCCAAACTCCTCTGTCCCCGCGTCTGAGCCACAGACTCGTCCATTTTGCGATCGCCATTTAGGCCCGAATGACAACGATATTCAACGGATGCTCAACCTGTTAGAAATCGATGACTTAGATGCCCTAATTGAGCGTACCATCCCCCCAGCGATCCAGCTCACTCAGCCCCTTAATCTCCCCAGCGCCCAAAGCGAACATGAAGCGCTGAAAACCCTCAAAGAGATGATGGGCAAAAACCAGATTTTCCGGTCTTATATGGGTATGGGCTATGCCAACTGTATCACCCCACCGGTCATCCAACGTAATATCCTGGAAAATCCCGGATGGTATACCGCCTATACACCCTATCAAGCCGAAATTGCCCAGGGTCGTCTCGAAGCCTTACTTAACTTTCAAACGCTGGTCATTGATTTAACTGGGTTAGAAATTGCCAATGCCTCCTTACTTGATGAAGGAACAGCAGCCGCCGAAGCGATGAGCATGAGCTATGGCCTCTGCAAAAATAAGGCCAACAGCTTTTTTGTCTCCCAAGAGTGTCATCCCCAAACCATTGAAGTGGTGCAAACCCGCGCCCAACCCTTGGATATAGAAGTGATTGTGGGCGATCATGGCACGTTTGATTTTAGTCAACCCATCTTCGGGGCGCTGCTACAATATCCCGCAACCGATGGCACGATTTATGACTACCGAGAATTTATTGCTAAAGTCCATGAAGTAGGCGCTCTGGCGACAGTAGCGGCTGACCTTCTGAGCCTCACCCTGTTGACTCCTCCAGGAGAAATGGATGCGGATATTGTGGTGGGGAATAGCCAACGGTTTGGCGTTCCTCTAGGCTATGGCGGCCCCCATGCGGCCTATTTAGCCACCCGCGAAGCCTATAAACGGCAAGTTCCCGGTCGCATTGTCGGTCGCTCGAAAGATAAGGATGGACTGCCGGCTCTGCGGTTAGCGCTGCAAACGAGGGAACAACATATCCGCCGGGATAAGGCGACGAGTAATATTTGTACAGCTCAGGTTCTGTTGGCGGTGATTGCCTCGACGTATGCCGTGTATCATGGGCCGGAAGGTCTGAAGGCGATCGCCAAAACGATCCATCAACATACTCTCTGGTTAGCCGCTGGTCTCAAGCGTTTGGGCTATAGCTTGCCTGAAAGCCGGTTTTTTGACACTTTACGGGTAAACTTGGGTGAAACGTCCTTAGAGAGCCTATTGTCCGCCGCTAATGGGAAAGAAATTAACCTTCGTACTCTAGATGAGAAGACTGTGGGGATTTCATTGGATGAAACCACGACTATCGCAGATGTCATCGACCTATGGGAGATTTTTGCCCAGGGACAAAATTTACCCTTTAGCGCAGAAGAAATTATCGGGTCTGCGCCAACCCCAGATTTGGGTCACTTCACGCGCCAAAGTCCCTACATGACCCATCCCGTATTCCATCAATACCATTCGGAAACGGAACTATTGCGCTATCTGCATCGCCTGGAAGCGAAGGATTTGTCCTTGACGACCTCCATGATTCCCCTCGGCTCTTGTACGATGAAACTCAATGCTACAGCCGAGATGATTCCGGTGACTTGGCCGGAAATCGGTCAAATTCATCCCTTTGCACCCCTGGAGCAAACGGCAGGCTATCAGGAAATGTTCCGTCAGTTGGAAGCTTGGTTAGCTGAAATTACCGGATTTGAGGCGGTTTCGTTGCAACCCAATGCGGGGTCTCAGGGAGAATATACCGGATTATTGGTGATTCGAGCCTATCATCAGCATAATGGACAAGGCGATCGCCATATTTGTCTGATTCCAGAGTCGGCCCATGGTACGAACCCCGCCAGTGCCGTGATGTGTGGGATGAAGGTCGTCGCGGTAAAATGCGATCGCCAGGGTAATATTGACCTCACTGACCTCAGAGCAAAAGCCGAAAAACACAGCGCTCAACTCTCCGCACTCATGGTCACCTATCCCTCCACCCACGGCGTATTTGAAGAAGCCATTCAAGAAATCTGCGAAATTATCCATAGCCATGGCGGTCAAGTCTATCTCGATGGAGCCAACATGAACGCTCAAGTGGGATTATGTCGTCCTGGAGACTATGGTGCAGATGTCTGTCACCTGAACTTACACAAAACCTTCTGTATTCCTCACGGTGGTGGCGGTCCGGGAATGGGCCCCATTGGTGTAGCGCCTCACTTGGTTCCCTTCCTTCCCGGTCATAGTATCGTCGATTTAGGCAAGAACCAACAGGGAGCGGTAGCAGCCGCGCCTTGGGGAAGTTCGAGTATTCTGCCCATTTCCTGGATGTACATTGCCATGATGGGCACGCAAGGGTTAACGGATGCCACGAAAGTAGCGATTCTGAATGCTAACTATATCGCCCATCGGCTCGACCCCCATTATCCGATTCTGTACACCGGCAAATTTGGCTTAGTCGCCCATGAATGTATCGTGGACTTGCGACCCCTGAAAAAGTCAGCCGGTGTAGAAGCAGAAGACATTGCCAAACGGTTGATGGACTACGGGTTCCACGCGCCTACCATGTCTTGGCCCGTAGCGGGAACTATCATGGTTGAACCCACCGAAAGCGAATCTAAGGAAGAGCTAGACCGTTTCTGCGATGCCATGATTGCCATTCGCGAGGAAATTGCCGCCATTGAGCAGGGAGAGATGTCTGCTGAGGATAATCTACTCAAAAATGCCCCCCATACGGCCGAAATGCTGTTAGCGGATGAGTGGACGCATCCCTATTCTCGCCAGCAAGCCGCCTATCCTGCACCTTGGACGAAGGAGTTTAAGTATTGGCCGCCAGTGCGACGAATTGATAATGCATTTGGCGATCGCAATTTTGTCTGTTCCTGCGCTCCCATGGAAGCCTATTCCTAGGCGATAGAACAGATAGAAACCCGGTTTCTGGTGCCTTGTTACTCAAAACAAGGACATCCCAGGAGAAACCGGGTTTCTTTGCACTGGGGAATAGGGAATAGGGAATAGGGAATAGGGAATCGGTTTGTGGTGCATTGCTTTGTAGGTTCAACACTATATTTTATAACAGTGCAAAGTGCTGTAACTTTCAATGGATTGAAAATTAGCAATACTCACGTTGACGATCTGTAAAACAATTCAATTTTCTCCAAGGTTTACAGGCTCTATCCCTTATATACTCTAGCTTGTTAGTCTCCTGATCAGTCCTCGGTGCGATAGCGTTTTCCCCATTTTTTCCACAAAGGAAACCAGTTTTCCACAGGGTTTTGAGGAAAAACAGGGGAAATGTACAATTTTAAAGTAGGGGCAAAAAATTTTTCGCCCCTACAGAGATAGAGTGGATCGCCCCTAACTCTTCTTGCGACCCCGCGAACTGGTACTTTTCGTACTTTTCTTAGCCTTCAATAACTCTAGAGCCTCTTCTAAAGTTACCTCTTCAACCGGCCGTTCTTTCGGCACACTGGCATTCACTTTACCATGCTTCACATAGGGGCCATAGGGACCATCATAAACATTAATGGCTTCTCCATCCTCTGGATGTGTTCCCAACTCTCGCAGGGGTTCCTTGGTTTTACTGCGACCTCCTCCCCTGGTTTTTTTCGGTTGGGCTAGTAATTCCAGAGCGCGATCGAGGCCAATCGTTAAGATATCATCTTCTTTCTTCAAAGAGCGATAATCTTTACCTTCCTTACCTTGATCGTGGACAATATAGGGGCCAAAGCGACCTAAACCCGCTTTGATATTCGCTCCCGTTTCGGGATGTTGGCCCAACAGTCTAGGTAAAGATAATAACCCGACGGCCATATCCAAGGTTACCTCTTCTGGTTTCATCCCTTTGGGTAAGGAAGCGCGTTTTGGTTTTTTGTTTTCCTCCGACACTTCGCCAAGCTGCACATAGGGGCCATAGGTTCCATTGAGGATAAAAATATCTTCTCCCATCTCCGGATGAACACCGAGGCAGTCAGGGCCTTCAGTTTTTTGCTTGAGCAGCGTTTGTACCTGTTCCAGATCGAGAGTATCCGGAGTTAAATGGGGCGGAATAGAAGCCGTGAGCGGTTCATCTTCTCCATTTTCCACCACCACATAGGGGCCATATTTCCCTAAACGGACTTTAGCTTCTAAGCCCTCTAATTCCAGGGTCTTAGCGGTATTGGGATCGATTTGGCTCTCCCGTTCTTTTACCTGAGTTTCTAAACCCGTTTCACCCTGATAAAAAGTTTTTAGATAGGGTAGCCATTCCACTTCTCCCATAGAAATATCATCCAGGGTTTGCTCCATACGAGAGGTGAATTGAGTATCCACCAGATCGGGAAAATGTTGTTCTAGAAGATTGGTAACCGCAAAGGCAGTAAAGGAAGGCACAAGGGCCTTATTGATCATTTGGGCATAACCCTTGCCGATAATCGTATCAATAATACTGGCGTAGGTACTGGGACGGCCCACCCCTTCTTTTTCCAGCGTTTTGACTAAGGATGCTTCAGTAAAGCGAGCGGGGGGTTGGGTTTGGTGATCGATCGCCTCTAATTGTTTACAATTAGGATGATCCCCTGCTTTGAGTTCGGGCAGGATCACCTCCTGATTTTCCAAGGCGGCATCGGGATCGTCAGAACCTTCCACATAAGCGCGGAAAAATCCAGGGAAATTAATCCGTTTACCAGAAGCACGAAATTCCGAGGTTTCCACTTGCAGATTAACCGCAATTTGGGTTAACTGGGCATTGGCCATTTGAGACGCTACGGTGCGCTTCCAAATCAGGTCATAAACCTTGGCTTCGCGACCCTCTAACCCCGTTTCTTGGGGCGTACGAAACTGCTTTCCGGCTGGACGAATAGCTTCGTGAGCTTCCTGCGCTCCCTTACTTTTGGTGCTGTATTGGCGTGGCGTAGGGGAGAGATATTCGGGCCCATATTTCTGTTCTACACAACTGCGAGCTGCGGCGATCGCCTCTTTAGACAAATGCACCGAATCCGTCCGCATATAGGTAATATAGCCCTGCTCGTACAAATTTTGCGCTGTCCGCATCGTTTCCTTCGCGGATAACCCCAATTTGCGGTTCGCTTCCTGTTGCAAAGTCGAAGTGGTAAAGGGAGGAGAGGGTTTGCGCGTCGTCGGCTTTTCGTCTACCTCCGTCACCGTCCAAGTTTTTCCCTCTAACTGCTTTTGCAGCGCCTTCGCTTCTGTCTCATTCAGAAGTTTCACCTTACGGTTTTTAATGATTTTTCCGGTCTGAGGATCGAAATCACTGCCTGTTGCAATCTTAACCCCATCCAGAGTGGTTAACCGGGCTTCAAACGTCAGTTTCGTCTGTTCCAACGTCGCCTTGAGATCCCAATACGACCCCTGACGAAAAGCTCGCCGTTCCCGCTCGCGAGCCACCAACAACCGAACCGCCACTGACTGTACCCGTCCGGCTGAGAGTTTCGGCGCTATTTTTTTCCACAATAAAGGAGAAATCGTATATCCCACCAAGCGGTCTAAAATCCGCCGGGTTTCTTGAGCATGAACCAATTGCAAATCAATATCCCGGCAGTTTTTTAGAGCTGCCCGAATGGCTTCTTGGGTAATCTCATGAAAGACCATCCGCTTAATGGGAACTTTGGGTTTTAAGAGTTCCTTTAGATGCCAACTAATGCTCTCACCTTCTCGGTCTTCATCTGTCGCCAGAATTAACTCATCCGCTTTCTTGAGAGCGTCTTTGAGTTCTTTAACAATTTTCTTTTTATCTTTGGGAATCACATAGAGGGGTTCAAAGTTCGCTTCTACATTGACTCCCAGTTGGGCCCATTTCTCCTTTTTGACGCTGGCGGGAATTTCATCAGCGGCGGAGGGAAGGTCACGAACATGACCCATTGAGGCTTCCACTTGGTAACCACTGGGTAAAAAGTTGCGGATCGTTCGCGCTTTGGTTGGAGATTCAACGATAACGAGGCTTGACATAGGGCATATGGGGAATAGATCAGCAGAGATGGGTTAATTAATCTCTAGCTAGTTTGTCAACTTGGAAGATTTTTGTGCGTTTGTCAAGGGATAAATCATTAAGATTTATGGGAAGAGGGGAATGGAGAAAGGGCAACACGGGGTTTGATCCTTTCCTTGTTATATCCGATTTCCTCCCCATCCTCCCTATCCCCCTATTCAGTCCTAGTCGAGTAGGTGTAAACTGTCTAGTAAAGTTAAAGTGGATCAATAATCCCAAAATACTCAACTGCTTGGAGCAAATGATCCTGTAGATTCAGATGACCTTGACAAACCTCATGAAATCTAGTAAAGATAGCAGCTTTGAAGGGCCCGTTAAACCGAAAGTCTTATCCCAACTGGGTGACTTTCTTTACTGTACCGTCAAACCAACCTGTAATGGGAGCGTGGAATGAGTCAGGGTGAACGCCGAGAAAGACGTAGTAAAAAAGCCAAATTGATGGTCGTTGATGATGAACGAGATAACTTAGATCTACTTTATCGAACCTTTCGACGAGATTTCCAAGTTTACCGTGCTGAAAGTGCAAAGGCCGCTCTAGAGATTCTGGATCAAGAAGGAGAAATGTCAATCATTATCTCTGACCAACGGATGCCAGAAATGAATGGTACGGAGTTTTTGGGCAAAACCGTAGAACAGTATCCAGACACAATCCGTATTTTATTAACCGGTTATACAGATGTGGAGGACTTGGTTGAGGCGATTAATGCGGGGAAGGTGTTTAAGTATATTGTTAAACCCTGGAACCCGACGGAACTGAAGGCCTTAATTGAGCAAGCCTCAGAGACCTACCAAGTCATTAAACAAAGTACGAATAATTTGCGGCGATCGCTACGGCGGGAGTCGATTCAAAATACGGTGATGACGGCTCTCAGAGATAAGCTCGATTACGACAGTATGTTGCAAAACATCAGCGAAACGCTGGGCGAGAACTTTGAAGCAGATTTCTGTTGTCTTCAGTCCGTTGAAGAAAAAAAGTTGACTGCACATCAGTTTGCTTATCATAAGGTTCCGGACTCCTCAGAGGATATCAATCTCCTCAATTCCCCAGACTCTCAAGCCTTAATTCAATCCGCTCTAGAGAGTCATCAAACCCAAACTCAACGGTCTTCAGAAGGTGATCGCCCTTATCTGCACTTAGCTGTCCCCCTAAGCTATCAAGAGAGCTTGTTTGGTATTCTCTCCCTTTATCAATATGACACCGACACGGTTTGGCCGGATGAGGATATTCAGCTACTAGAGAGCATCATTGAACAAGCCTCCTTAGCTCTCTCGCAAGCCAAACTCTATGAACGAGCCACCAAACTCGCCAACCAACTGCAATCAGAACTCGAAGTTGCTCGTCAATTTCAGGCGAACCTGCTCCGGCAAAGTTGGCCTGAAATTGATGCGGTTGATGTCCAAGCCCATTGCTATCCTGCACGGGAAGTCGGCGGAGATTTCTTTGAAGTCTATGTCCATCCCCAAGGCGATATTTGGGTAGCCGTTGGTGATGTCTCAGGTAAAGGAGTTCCTGCTGCTCTATTTATGGCTAGTGCCATTTCTGTACTGCGACGAGAACTGTCTCAGGATACATCCCAGGAGCCGAATGAAGTGATCCGGAACCTGAATAGTTCCCTGATTGATGATTTGACGAATAACAATTCTTTTATCACTATGGCGGTGGCTCGCTATCGTCCCTCAACTCAGGAACTCGCCTATGCCAGTGCCGGCCATGTTTATCCCCTGATTTGGTCTCACAAAAAACTGATGGAGCAATTGTCTTCCAATGAACCCGTTACGGTAGAACCCAATATCCTCAAAGTGCGGGGTATTCCGGTAGGTATTTTACCCGTTTGGAAAGCTCAGTCTGGACAGGTGAAAATGGAATCAGGCGATGTACTGTTACTCACCAGTGACGGAATTACTGAAGCGAAAGATCCGGGTGCAGGTCAAATAGATTCAGAAGCCATGCTGAATCAAGAAGGGTTATGGAGATTGTTGAGTCAGCAGTCTGGAAAACTTAATTTAACCCAACTGCTTGATAGTGTTCGAGCAGATAGTGCTATACAAGAAGATGATCAAACGCTGCTATCTTTGGAGGTTTTGTAGGTCTCATGAAAACTGAGCTAAATGTGCCAAGCGATTTGAAATTTCTGGGAATTGTTGAGTCCTGGTTACTGGGATGTTTGGAAGTGGAACTGGGGGAGTCAGCAGATTGGTCCAGACAATCAACTCGGTTTCGATTAGCCTTAGTGGAAGCTTATTCTAATGTGGTTCGTCATGCCCATAAAGATAAGGCAGAATTGCCCGTGGTGATGTGTTTGGAATTGCAAGATAGTGATATTGCTCTAGAGGTTTGGGATCACGGTCAAGGTTATGATTTAGCGACTTATCTGCCACCCGATCCAGAACAAAAACAGGAAGGAGGTTATGGGTGGTTGATTATGAATCGATTGATGGATAGAGTGGAGTATCGCCTGCAAATTGATGGTCGGAATTGTCTAAAACTAGAGGCGAGTGTACCGGCTTTGCAGAAAGAATAGTTTCGGATTGAAGGGTGAGTTGGGGTAGTATTGATGTCTGAAGAGTCCACCACCTTAACTTCAGAAAAGGTGAAAGAAAAAGCTATTGATCTTGGTTTTAGTCAAGCGGGGATAGCGGTGTTTGATCGGGCGAGCGCCCAACAAGGGACTCAAGGACTGCAAAACTGGTTAGCCCAGGGCTATCATGCAGATATGGATTGGATGGCAAACCCCAAACGCCAAGATATTCGCAGAGCTTTTCCCCAGGTAGCCTCAATTATTAGTTTATCGCTCAATTATTATACGCCCTATTCTCAACCCCAAGCATCGGAGTATGGCAAAATTTCTCGCTATGCTTGGGGACGAGATTATCATCGGGTGATTGGCAAAAAGTTAAAGGTTTTTACGGTATGGTTACAGGAACAGGGGCAAGATATCCAACTTAAAGCCTATGTGGATACCGGGCCGGTTCAAGATAAACTCTGGGCCCAAACCGCAGGCTTGGGTTGGGTGGGCAAAAATGGTAATCTGATTACCCGTAAATTTGGCTCCTGGGTGTTTCTGGCGGAGATTTTGACGAATTTGACCTTAGAGCCAGATAAGCCCCATACAGAACATTGTGGGACTTGTCAGCGCTGTATCCAGGCTTGTCCTACTGGGGCGATCGCCGAACCCTTTGTCGTCGATGCCAATCGCTGTATTGCTTATCACACTATCGAAAATCGGGCTGAGGAATTGCCAGAGGCGATCGCCGAAAACCTCAACGGATGGGTTGCTGGATGCGATATTTGTCAAGAGGTTTGTCCCTGGAATCAGAGATTTGCCCAACCCACCCATATCCAAGAATTTCATCCCTATCCAGAAAACCTTGCCCCCAAACTGATCGATCTAGCGAATTTATCTGAACAAGAGTGGGATCGACGCTTTCGCGCTTCTGCTCTCAGACGCATTAAACCCCAAATGTGGAGAAGAAACGCCCGCTCTAATCAATTAAAAATTAAAAATCAAAAATTTGATCCCTGAGAGGCAAGTTGCTCTCAGCCCCTTGTTCAGTGCAACATCATACAGAAATGATATTATTCCTCCATAATTCCATGCTCTCTTAAGAGCTGGGCTAACCGTTCTGCGCGTTGATGTTCCTCTTGGGCTTTTTCATCCCCAGTTAAGATCAGGTTTCCCTGAGCATCACACCAGCGCAACCACTGATACTCAAAATCCTCAAACACGCCATTCCAGAGGGTTAATCCTAATTGAATACCGTCCATCCAACTATGGGGGAGCAGATGATAGCTTAACCCTCTTAGCTCATAGACTTGAAGGGTTTTCTCCGATAGACAATGGAAGGGATCAAATACAGCATAATAGGGTACTCTGGCTCTGGCATAGTCTTCCAATTTCGAGCCTAATTCATTGCCCACCTTATTAGAGACAATTTCAATAGCAACATCAGGGGGTTTCCCTAGGTTCCAGACAAAATAAGAGCGATTTTTCTTTTGACTCATATCTTCGGGCAGTTCTACCCCAAAACTGAGGAGCGCATCAGGAACTAGGGGGGGATAGTCTTTGCCATAGAATAAGCCTACATTAGCCATGGCAATGAAGGATTGATCCATCTCCAGCCCACTGTACAAGCAGGTGGTTAACAAGCGCTGTTGCTTTTCAGAAATGAGATTATCCACGGGTGTATCATCTTCGGTGACAATATCGCTGACATCGGGTTCGCCAATATCTTCCCAGTCGAGAGCAGGGGACTGTTCTGGGGAGGTGGTGAGCGTTGGATTCATGGGGTTATAGCGCTTCGCGCGGTAATAGGTAATAGGTAATAGATACGGTAAAAGATCAATTGCCATTCTAACGTCGTTCTATAATTCTAGGCGATCGCTCGTTACCCGCTCCATTTGTTGAGGATCGTGACTTGTCCAAATACAGCACCTGTAAGGATTTTCCTGAATCCAATTATCGATTAAATCTTCAACTTTTTCTGTGGTTTGGGGGTCAAGAGATGCTGTTGGTTCATCTAAAAATAAAATCATTGGGTTGAGTTGCAGAGCGCGAATTAAACTGAGAATTTGCCGCTCTCCTCCGGATAGGGTAGTCGCCGGTCTTTGCAGAAAATCTGAAGGACGATTCAGTTGGGTGATTAGCCTTTTGATAGACTCTAGATTATAGGTTTTATGTTCATGAATATTAAGGGTATAAACAACCTTTAAATTATCTTCTACTGTTCCTTCAAATACGCTTGATTGTTGATGAATATAAATGGCTTGGGAACGATAATAAGGAAAGATTTTTGGGGTCAAACTGCGCTCTTTTCCTGGCTGTTTTGACCATAAAATATGACCTTCATCCAGGGGGTCTAATCCCGCTAAAGCGCGTAATAATAGGGTTTTTCCTTTCCCGGATGCTCCCACTAACCCCAAGCGAGATCCTGGGGTTAAGCTCAAGGTTAGGTTTCTCCAGAGCCATTTTCCTTGGATTCTGCGCCCAATTTGATGAGCGGATAAACAAGTATTGGTATTCATATATCTAGCGCTTCGCACTGGTAATGGGTGATTGCTCTCTGAGTTGTTCCCCTATTCCCTATTCTTCACCTAACTATGGCTATAGCGAAAGGCATTATCCCATAAATAATCTAAGATTTCCAAGGAATCATCTAACGATTTGACTTGACACTTGCCCCACTCATCATAGCTCAATAAAGGAATACCCGATTGGGGTTTACCCTGGAGGTTGTTTAAGGTTCCTCGAATATTATATAAATTATTCAGGGGGCCATTAATATCGAAGTCGATACGGCAATTCCAGGTTTTTTCCATCCAAGACTCAATGCGATCGTCTAAGTGTTCTGGAGTCATGGGTTTGCCACTGGTGAGCAAATGATAGTAGACTAAAATTATCTCTTTACATTCTTCTTCCTCTGCCACATCAATAAGGGTGTGAAATACACTGGTATTGTTGGCTAAGTTCTTGAAAAATAGAGTCTCAGTTACCTTCTTCTGAAATTTTATCTTTTTGTTTTTGTAAGTATTATACTGCTTAAATGCAAATCCACCAAAAGCGACTAAGAGAGATAGGGTAGCCAACAATGCAGGGGTTAAATTCCGTACATCTTCTTCATTAGCTTTCATATCTTCCATTCCGGGTAAAGTACCCGTAAAAAATAGGATAACACCTACAAGAATTACGATTTGTGGCAAGATCTTGATTAAGACAGGAATCGCTGCACCAATGGCTGATGCGATTAAGATGATTCGGTCTTTCCAAGTCATGCTCACTTTGACATTGGGAAACAGAAGTTCTAAATCAAATTTAGGAACATTTTTATAATAAAATAGATAAATTTTCCCTGGTTTAAATTTTATATCCTCATCTTTGGCAAAATAGGATTCATCTTTAAACTTAATGGCCACGACAACGCGCTCGAAAATATCCAGATCTTCCTTAATGGTGCGAAACCATTTCTTACGAGTAATGAGTTGATAAATATCTCCCTGACAATAGAATAGCATTCGATCGAAGTCGTTAAAATCAATATCAGTTTTGAGTTCAATGAGGGATCGTTGGCTAAAGGCTTCCTCTAGGGTCTCTTGGGAAAGAGGGAAGTAGTTGGCTCGTTGCAAAACTTGCTCAAAGCGATTAAAGAAATCGACTTCCATCTGCTGTTGATGGGCGGACGTGAAGCTTTGAAACTCGGAGAGTTCTTCATAGGGATTAAAGGGTGTATAATAGTCCTTGAGATCTTCTAAAATTGAATGGAAGTGAAAATGATAATAGGCGGATAGAAGCTGACAAAATTGACGAAATTTTTCCTGTTCTGGTTTGGGGAGTTTTCCATCTCTGAGACATAAGTCAATCAGATGATGGCGGTCAAAGGGAATATAAGCTTCGCGATCGCTATAATGAGCCATAGGTCACAGAAAAGTCGAGAATCAAAGGGAACTGAAGGAGGTGTCCTTGTGAGAGTTGGTATCATAGGCACGGGCCTGATGGGTGGCCCCATGACCCTAAAATTGCAAGCATCCGGATATCAGGTCACTGCCTATAATCGTACACCAGAGAAGCTGAAATCTTTAGCAGAAGCTGGGGTAGCGATCGCCACTTCTGCTCTTGAAGTGCTACAATCATCGGACTGTACGCTCCTCATGCTGACCAATGGAGAGGCGATCGCTGAAGTTATCCTCAATCCTACCACCCGACCTAGATTAGCCGACCATACCATTATCCAGATGGGAACGATTGCCCCCACGGAAACCAAAACTCTGGCTCAACAGGTTCGCGACTATGGAGGACACTATTTAGAAGCTCCCGTATTAGGCAGTATTCCCGAAGTGAAGAAAGGGACACTCTTGGTGATGGTGGGTGCGTCAGAAGCCGACTTTGAACAGTGGTGTCCCCTCTTGCAAACCTTTGGCCCGGAACCGCTCCACCTTGGCCCTGTGGGGAGTGCAGCCACGGTAAAATTAGCCATGAATCAACTGATTGCATCCCTAACAACCGCCTTTGCTCTGAGTTTACATCTGATTCAAGAGGAAGGGATCGATGTAGAAGCCTTTATGCAATTGGTGCGTCAAAGTGCCCTCTATGCACCCACCTTTGATAAGAAACTGCAACGAATGCTCGATCATCAGTATAGTAATCCCAATTTCCCTGTGAAACATCTGCTCAAAGATACCCGTTTATTTCTGCAAGCGGCGAATGATCTCGGATTAGAGGGGAGTATGCTGGAAGGGATCGCCAAAGTGTTAGAAAAATCTGGCGATCGCGGCCATTTCGATGATGACTATTCTGCCCTCTTTGAAGGGATAGCACTTCGCTCTAGGGAAGAGTAATACCATTTCTGTATGAATATTGAAATCCTCTATCAACGTCTAGATATCACTCCCCAGCAACTCCAGGTATTCTGCCAGAATGCCCAAATCATTGAATTGGCCTTGTTTGGCTCCATCCTCCGTGATGACTTTAGCTCTGAGAGCGATATCGATATCCTGGTCACCTTTGCTCCCAACTACAAAATTAGCCTGTTAGACTTTGTTGGACTTGAATACCAACTGCAAGACTTGTTCAACCGAAAGGTCGATCTCGTCAGTAAAAAAGCCGTTGAACAAGACCGGAACTGGCTTCGCCGTCAGGAAATTCTCAATCATTATCAGGTCATCTATGAATCGCGATCCCTTCTATCTGCTTGATATTGCCCAAAATGCCCAAGATATCATTAACTTTGTTCAAGACATGGACGAAGCTACATTCCTGACTGACCTGAAAGCCCAAAAAGCGATTCTCTACAGCATTACTATTATTGGAAAAGCCACTAAAAAACTTTCCACCCAACTCCGGCAGCAAAATCCCCATATCCCTTGGCGACAAATTGCCGGAATGCGTGATAAATGTGTCCACGACTACCGACAGATCGATCTTTCTCAAGTCTGGGAAATCACCCAAACGAGCATTCCAGAACTTCTAGAGGATATAAAGCTTCTCTTATCGGTACAAGAGGAGCAACAAGAATAACTTTCAACTTTTTATAAGAAACATGCCGAAAACCCCGTGAATTCATTCCGGGGATGAAGGCTAAGGGCAGGTTAAAACCTGCCTATAAAAATTTGATTCTTACACGAGAGCGTGATAAGATTAATATATTGGTGCGATCAGAAGAAATGATAGTTTACGAATTCAAAATTAAGGCAAAACCAAACCAATACGCAGCCATCGATGAAGCGATCAGAACTGCCCAATTCATCCGTAACAAATGCCTACGTTATTGGATGGAAAGATTAGGTAATTCAAGAAACGATCTAAATAAATATTGTGCTTTGTTGGCTAAAGAATTTAGTTTTGCCAAAAACTTGAACAGTATGGCGAGACAAGCTTCTGCTGAACGTGCCTGGTTTGCAATTGAACGTTTTTACGAAAACTGTAAGAAGAAAAAGCCCGGCAAAAAAGGATATCCTAAGTTTAAGAAATGTTCTCGCTCAGTGGAGTATAAAATCTCCGGATGGAAGCTCCTTTCTCCCAAGCGAATCAAGTTTACAGACAAGCAGGACATTGGAGAGTTAAAACTTGTAGGAACTTGGGATTTAGGATATTATTCTACCGATCAAATCAAACGAGTTAGATTAATTCGGAGGGCAGACGGATATTATTGTCAATTCTGTATCAAGGTAGATATCAGAATTGAAGTAGAGCCAACCAATCAAATGATTGGGTTGGATGTAGGGCTTAAGTATTTTCTGGCTGATTCAAATGGACACACTGAGCCGAATCCTAGGTTTTATAGAGAAGCGGAAAAAATGCTCAAAAGGGCTAATCGCCAGAAGTCCCAAAAATACCGTAAAAACAAGAAACCTCAATCCAAAAATTATCAGAAGGCTAGAAAAAGGTATGGCCGGCAACATTTGAAAGTAAGTAGGCGGCGAGAAGAACATGCAAAAAGATTTGCACGTTCCGTTATCCACTCTAACGATGTGGTTGCCTATGAAGATTTGAATATCGCCGGCCTGGTTAGAAACCATAAACTAGC